>CAYMLA010000259.1:0-4408 GCA_964390785.1 uncultured Bdellovibrionales bacterium
TATTCCGCGTTCAATGATTGTTAATCTTGATATTGATTGTTATTGGCAAAAATAAGTTTTGTTTAGGGTGACAGAGGTTGAGTGAGTTGAGGTTAAATTTTTACTTCATATTTTTGAGAGTTTAAAATTTGTGAATAGGATAGAATTATGATTAAAGTTAAATTTTTAAAAATATTATTTTTTTTTATACTGTTTTTTTTTCATTCATGGAATTTTGCTGATGAAATACAAAATTTTTTAATTTCTGATCGACAGAGTTTTAAAAATGCTTTAGATGAAAAAATTTTTAGTGTATCAGATTGGATCGAATCTTTGAATGAAACTGAATGGTCTTTGCTTTGTTTAGGTGAAAAGCATGATATATTACATCGAGATTTTGTTAAAGAATATATTGTTTCTGGATTGAAAATTGATTCGTTACTTCTTGAAGCGAGGCCGTTACAAGTTGAACAGATAATTGATAAAATGAAAAATAGTGAAAACTCTGTTATGCTATTAAGTGCTCGAATTGATCATGTTTTGAGTCAAGCACAGGTTGTTAATCCTCAGTTAAAAATCATTGGCGTTGATCAAACTTCTGAACAAAAAACAATTGAGTTTCAAGAAAATAGAGATTCAGGTCGTCAACATTTTTCTAGGGATAGCTTTATAGCTTTGAATATTGCAAATCTTTATAATCCCAATGAAAGACTGTTGGCTCTTTATGGAGCAAGCCATTGTTCTTATTTTGATATAAATTTTGGGTTTAAGATTCCTTTTATGAGATTACTAGAAAACCATCCAATTTCAACTCAGTCTTTGAGCGTTAAGTTATTTCAAGCAACCAAGAAGGATAAAAGTTTATTGCAAATATACTTAGAAGATTTTGGATATGGACATGAACCTTTTGTGATAACAAAAACAAAATTCATTGAACCCTTTAAGTTTAATTATCGTTTGGAGTTACTGTCATTATTTCAAAGTTATGATGCTATAATTTATATGCCAATTAAATAGTGGATTATGGCACTCATCTTGTTAAAGCTTGGATTGCTTTAACAAAAAAAACTTTGTCAGTTAACAAATCAATCCATATATGGTTTACAAAATTTGCGGGAGTCATTTAGGTGAAATATCACTAAAAAGAGAATGAACTTTGACTTTGTTACTTAAAGGGTATGATCCTCCAGTTGGAGTTATAATAGTTAATTCTTCAAGGTCTAACAAATCCATCCCCACTTTTATTGACTTTGTAACCTGAGGAGAGTCGGAATATTTGAACTCAAAGGCTTTTAGTTTTCCAGATCTTTCGATGATTAAATCAATTTCATTTCCGTCATGAGTTCGCCAGAAATAACATTCTTCACTTCGGGCATTTTCTTGTTGGATCACTTGTTCTAAAGCAAATCCCTCCCAAGAATATCCAAGACTGAGGTGGTTTACAAGTTGAGCCATAGAGTTGACACCGGCAAACGAATGAAAGACTCCTGAATCTCTAAAGTAAATTTTTGGTGTTTTAACTTGTCTCTTTTTTATGTTAGTAAAAAAAGGTTTTAGAGTTCGAACCATGAAAGTAGCCTCTAAGATGTCAATATACGACCTGATCGTCGTATCAGCAGCTCCAAAAGAGCGACCTAGAGCTGAAAAATTTATGAGCTGTGAATGATTATGGGAAAGCATCATCCACAAACGACGAAGAGACTGAGCATGAATATTAATACCTAAACTCGGTATGTCCATTTCTAGATAGGTACGAATGTATTCCTTAAGCCAATCGAAGGCCATCAAATCATTTTTTGCCAAATAAGATCTAGGAAATCCACCTTTCAACCAAAGCTGTTTTAAATCAAGCCCTAATTTTTCTGCAATAGTAAAGGGGGTTACCTCTATATATGCAATTCTTCCGGCAAGGCTTTCGGATGACTGTTTTATTAGTTCTCTTGAAGCACTTCCTAAGAGGAGCAAGCGCAAGTTTTGATTTTCACGGTCAACAATGTATCTTAACACTTGAAATAATTCAGGTTTTCGCTGAATTTCGTCGATTACAACCAATCCATTTAGGTTTTCAAGTGCAAGGCGAGGTTGATCTAATCTGGATAGCGCAATGGGATCCTCTAGGTCAAAATAGTTTGATTCAGACGGAAAAACACTTTGACGTTTTGTAAATTGCCTTGCCAAAGTTGTTTTTCCAGATTGCCTAGGACCAAGTAAGGCAACAATTGGGAAATTTTCAAATTTGAATTGAATTCGATCTAAAAATAACTTTCTTATCATGAACTTAGACTATTATATTGAAAATTCGGTGTCAAACACCGAATTTTCAATTAAATTTCTGCAATCCCTTGCTCCCAAGGCAAACAACGGACTTTTCTAATCTTGCGTGCTTTTGGATCTCGAGACCAAATAAACAAATGTTCACATTAAAGTGAACTTTATCTTGAAAAAGTACAAAAAAAATGAAACATTCACATAATGAACTATATATATCGAGAATTATTAGTTAAAATAACAGACTTTTTTAGTGATAACCGAGCAAGAGGACTCATTTTAAGTGGAGTTGTTGGTTGTGGCAAGACCACTCTTGTGGAAAAAGTTCTTGAATCGCTAACTCAAACTTACGAGATTTTTTCGTTTACTGGCGATGACATTCAATTTCGAAACAAGGTTCTGGAAAATTCAAATTACCTGTACCTTAAAGTAAAATCAAAAACGAACAAGCCAGCCTTAATCTTTGTTGATGAAGTTCAAAAAACAGAGGCGGTCTTTGATTGTTTAAAGATCGCTTTTGATAAAGGGGATTATTCGTTTATTGTTTCTGGATCTAACCCTGAGTTCCTCAGCACCGTTGCTAAAAGACGGCTGCAACGAAGAGCTGAACAGATGCTGCTGCTTCCTCTGAGTCTTTCTGAGCTGCTGACTCAACAAAAAATTATTTCTGAAAATTATTTTTCCGATTTTAAAAAAATTCTTTGGGAAATCAATACCCTAAAAGAAATTAAATTGTCGTCTGTGAGTGTTACCCCCGAAATTTCACAGACCATCAACACTTATTTGCTTTATGGTGGTCTCCCCCTCTCTATTTTAGCCACCACTGATGAGGAGAAACTGCGGGAAATTCGCTTAACTGTTGAACGAGGTTTTTTGCCGTTGTATCACGATAACAATGAAATTTCAGAACGAATCCAGGTTGAACTTGCGCTATTGCACTCAAAAGAATTTACTTACAAAAACATTCTTGAAAAAACTCGCTTACGCAGACGTGAAGTTATAAATAAAAGCATTGATCAGCTTTTAAATCATGGTTATCTCGTAAAAAAGAAACCTCTCATTTTTAAAGAAGGAAAAAGCTCCTATTTGAATGTGTTCTCCTACATTGATCCGGGGATGGCAAGCTATTTAAGTGCTCAACGTGATCTTTCGATGGTTAAAGGAACTCGGATAGAAGGTTATGTGCACTCTCGGTTGGCTTATTATCTTTACAACTCAGTTTATAAATCAGAATTAGGATACTTTAAACCTTATGAGTTGGACAGCAATAATAATCTACGCTTTCAACCGGGTGAAATTGATTTTGTTATAAAACATGGAAAACGAATTCTTCCAATTGAAGTGAAAGCAACAGACAATTTAAACGATATCAATACAAATTTGCTGGAAGCTTTTATTCATAAACATAAAATTCAGTTTGCTCTGGTCTTGTACGGGGGAGCTCCCTTTATTGATCACTCAAAAAATATACTCTATTGGCCTTACTGGATGATTTAATACGGGATGTTTTTCCAGTGCCACGCGCGCCAAAATCATTTAACCGTTTACTTTTAAAAGTAAAATTCGCACAAAACGAGAGGGCAGCTCGCCGACTCATCACACCTGATATAAGGCTAGCTATAAATCTCATTTTAATAAACGCTCTAATCCCCTTCGATAAGCTTGAGCTAAATAGCACGGGTGAGCATGAAAAAGCATTTTCTGTCACAGATGGAAATCGTTTTCTTATTTTTCTTGATGCAGATTCTCCAGAAGAAGAGCTGATATTTAATTTGTGTCATGAGCTTAGCCATGTATTTCGCTGACTTCGATCCAACCAATAAGGAAAAATTTGTTAAGTTTTGGAATAATGAACGGATAAATAAAAACTCATTGCTACGATTTTTTGCCCACATCAAAAGCGGCGCAACCGATGAGTCAATATCACCGAGGAAGTTCTCAGAGCTTTTAGGGGTAGACGTATCCACTGCTGACGAAATGGTTCACAAGTGGAGATTTGAATTACACCAAGCCCTAAAAGAAGCAGAGAATGAGTGACGTTGTAATTTGCGATACGAATGCTGTAATTAGAAGAGCCATTCTGGATTTAATCAGAAAGCACACGATTAAGTGTATTGGTTGATTTTGTAAGGCACTTTTTTACTGGTCTAGTTTATCTTTA
>CAYMLA010000260.1:0-4401 GCA_964390785.1 uncultured Bdellovibrionales bacterium
TTTATGACGATAATCAAAAGGGTGTCTCAGACAAAAATGATGATGATCAAGATAGTGGTGAAATAGCTTCTGAATATGAAATTGATGAAGAACAGATGATTGATTTTGAAAAATTAATCTTAAAAACAATTAATTTTGAGGTAATTTCTGAAACTGAAGCTGTAATTTCTTGGCAGTTATTTGAGAAGGCTAAAGGCCAATTGTTTTATTGTGAATCACTTGATTGTGTGCCAGAATTTGGATTGGTGACAATGCTTGAAGATAATTATTTATCCTTTCATAAGCAAAAGATTGAAAATTTAAAACCAAACACAGATTATTCATTTCAGATTTATGTTCAATTAAATGTTGATAGCGAATTTGTCAATCAATTTGGTTCTTCTGAATTTTTATCAGGTGTTAGATCTTTTCGTACGCTTAAGAAAAATTTAGATGACGATGATGACAAATTATTATAAAACAAAATTGAGTGAAATTTTCTTTCTTCACAACAAGATTAATTTGCATTAAATTGATCGTTGAAATTGAGGTTTTGTAATTATGATTCAATTTTGTTTAAGTCTCATTTGTTTTATCTTTTGTGTTTTTTTAGAACCTTCGTTTGCGAAGTCAAATGATGATTTTGGTGTGGGTGTGATTTTAGGTGCTCCAACGGGAATTTCTGTAGATAAAAAACTAAGTCGATCTCATTCTGTTGATGGGGCTTTGTCCTATGGATCGTATTTTTATGTTCATGGAACATATTTAAATCATTTTCTTCGTTCTATTCGTGTTGAAGATTACTCTTTTGGTTGGTTTTATGGAATTGGAGCTCGGTTATTTGTTTTAGAAAAAAATAAAAGAGAAGAAGAAAAAAAAGAATTGTATTTAGGCCCAAGAGGATCAATCGGTTTGAACTTTCCAATTAAACAAAATCCCTTTGAGTTTTTTATTGAAGGTTCATGTGTTCTTAATGTTATACCTGAAACGGGTGTTGATTTAGGAATTGCAGTTGGTGGTCGATTCTATTTTTAGAAAAAAAAGTGAGTTTTTCATTGATCAATTGAAATTAAATAATCAAAGTCTTCTTTGCTTAATTGTCGGTTGAGATTAAGAGAATCGTCATCAGATGATGAGAGGAGAGCATTGAATTTTGTGTTTTTTTGTTCTTTTAAAAGCTCGACTTTCTCTTCAATAGAGTTTTTCATAAGATACCGATAAACGTTCACTGGCTTTTCTTGGCCAATTCTATGGACTCGATCTGTGGCTTGATTTTCAACAGCAGGATTCCACCATGGTTCCAGGTGAAAGACATAAGATGCTTTTGATAGGTTTAGTCCCACTCCACCTGTTTTTAAAGTCATTACAAGAACCATGGGCTTGGGACTCGAAGTGAATTGTTCTATAATCGTTTTTCTTTGCTTAGGAGTCATTGATCCATGAATGTTTAAAACATTGATATTTTGTTCTTTAAGAAGTCGCGTGAGGTTATCGAGTGTTCTTAAAAATTGTGTAAAAACGAGGGCTGAAGAGCCTTCATTTGTAATTTCATTGAGTGCATAAGCAATGGCTTCAAGTTTTGGAGGAATTTTATTGTAAGTGATATTGGGAATACCATTAGGATCAGAACAAACTTGTCTCAGGCGAAGTAATGCTGTTAACATAGCAAGTTGACTTTTTGCTTGTCCATATTCATTAAGATGCTCTTGTATTTCTTGATTATAAGAAATGGCGATATTTCGATAGATTTCTTTTTGACGTTTTTCAAATTGTAAGTAAATTTTGCTTTCTGTTTTTGAAGGGAGTTCAAGCTCAATTTCATTTTTAGTTCGTCTGCATATTAGAGGTTTGGTTTTTTGTCGTAAAAAATTAATGTCTTCTTTTTTGATTGATAATGGATGGACGTACTTTGAATAATAGTCATTTGCTGAGCCAAGTGCTCCAGGTGTAACGAGATCGATGATTGAAAAGTATTCTCCGTAGTGATTTTCCATTGGAGTTCCAGTTAATGCGAATTTGGACTGAGCTTTTAAGTTTCTGCATGCCGTTGTTCTTTGAGTTTTAATGTTTTTAACGGCCTGTGCTTCATCAAAAACGATAACATTCCAGTTAAAAGAAGAAAAGTAATCCATGTGTCGAGTGAGTAGTCCGTATGAAACGATAATAATGGCTTGTGGTGTATTTTTTAAAGTATTTTCAAAGGAAGAGAAAATGGTAGAATCAAACTCAATAATGGGAATTTGAGGAGAAAACTTCTTTGCTTCAAGAACCCAATTAAATGAAAGGGTGGTAGGGACAACGACTAAAACATGGTTTAGCTCATTGCGCTCCCTAAGAGACTCAAAGAAAGCAAGAATTTGCACTGTTTTTCCTAATCCCATATCATCAGCGAGAATTCCCCCCATTTTTATTTCGTAGATGTCTTGAATCCAACGCAATCCCTGTGTTTGATAATTTTTTAAGATTCCACAAAATTTTGAACCCATAAGAGGTGGGCGATTGGGTTGATTGAGCTTGTTATAAAAGTTCAAAATTTTATTCCAAAAGAGACCTCCAGAAATGGAAACCCCTTGAGCGTGAAGGGCTAATAATTCGAGAGATTGATTGCGAGGGATAGAAAGGATTTGATCTTCAATTTTTGATTGATGTCCTCTGCCTTGTGAAGCAGAAATTTTTTCCCAAAACCAATTCAGCCCTTTAATGGAAGGGAGTTTTTTTGATTTTGGAATGTAAAAATATTTTCCTTCAAATTGAATTAAGCGCGATTGTTTGAAGGAGAGAATATCTTTAAGAGCAATTTCTTTTCCACTTAAAAAAACAGATGGATTTAATGAAAACCAATCCATTTTTTTTTGGTTAACAATGTTTTTATCAGTGTTTTTATCAGTTTCTTCGTTGAGGTTGATTTTAAAATCAAAATTGTCTTGGTTTAAAAATTCAAGTGGTTGGTTGTTAAGATAGGCTTTTGATGAAATGTCTTGTTCGGGTAGGCAGTCCAGAAATTGCGAAAATTGGAGTAAGGGTTTGTTAAGCAATTGCCAATAGGGAACTTGGCTTGAAAGTTCTTGAAAACTGTTGTCGTTATTTTCAGATAAAAAGGGTATGTTTTCAAAATTAAAATTGGTTTTAAGAGAAAACAAAGGAGTAATTTTTGAGTGTGCAAAAAAACTAATATTGGATTGAGTTTGTGTGGTTGCGGCTTTGCCTTTTGTTGCGATAAGTATTTGATTGAGGAGTTTATAGAGAAACTCAAGGTAAGGACGAAAGCCTTTTGGAAGAATATACTGGCAACTTATTCCATTTAAAATTAGATTTTCATTATAAAGATCAAAAATTAAATTAAGTAAATTTTTAAAGCAATCTCTAGTCAGCGGTAAAATTGAATTTGAAACTGAATTGTCGATAAAAAATCTTTTTTCTAAAAGAGGTCTTACTGTACCTTCAAGAAGGTCGTCTAAGAGTTTATTTTTTTCAGATTTAGAAAGAATTGTATTTTGAGAATGAAAAACAGAGGTGAGTGTTTCAAAAATAAATGAAAGTGCAATCCCTCTGTGTCGATGTATTAATAATGAAATAACTTTGTTTTGAGTTTTGCGTTTTTTTTTGCTTATCTGGGAAAGATTAAGATCAAAGTCGTTTAATCCATTTTTAATTGTAATAAAAAGAATTTGAATTTGTTGAGGCCAATTTAAGAAGTATTGTGTTTGATTGTTATGGATAAATTTTAGAAACGGTTGACAATAAATAGGGTGATCTTCTTCTTCGTTAGTGAAATTGAAAATAAGTTCAATGTTGTTTTTATCAACATAAAACAACGGTCTTGTCTCGTTTATTGAGATGTTTAATTTATCAAGATTGATATTGTTTAAAATATCATTCAGCAATTGAGAGGATGAACCATGCCCCATATAATTAATTTTTTGTGATTTTTGAGGGAGATAACGTTTATGATAATTGTAGCCAGAGGATGAGTGAGCCTCTGAAAATTGATGAATAAGAGAAGAATAAGGATGAAAAATTAAAGTTTGATTTGAGCTTTGCCAGAGACAATTGGAAGAAACAAAATGAGTGTTTTTATCTTCACTAAAGGATAATTCAAATTGTGTAATTCCGGGGTTAAACAAGGGGTTAATTTTAAAATCACTTGGATTTCCGGCGTAGATTTGAATTGAAGGATGAAGATTGCATTGGTTTTTCTTAGATTCAAAATAAACATTTTCAATGGGATAGACTAAGATTTTCTTATTTTTATACTGGGGAGTAGATATATCATGGTCAATGTTATCTATAAGATTGTTTTTATGTTCATTTGGTAAATGAGTAAAATAAATTTTTAGTTTTTTTTGATGAGCAATTTTTAAAATTTGAAAAACAAGGGATTCGAATTCCATCATTAATCTTTCTAACCAATTAATAAATCGA
>CAYMLA010000261.1:0-4363 GCA_964390785.1 uncultured Bdellovibrionales bacterium
ATGAAAGCAAATTTTCTCTATCGATTAAACAAAGTCTTTTGAAGGATTCTTTTGGATCGGCTATGAGAAAAAAAATTCAAGCAGCCCAGCTTCAAAGTGAATCCGTTGAATATCAAATCAAAGAAGGAGCAGAAAAATGGGCAACCAATTTTGCAAATCAATTTTATCAAACATGGCTTGCAAAATCTAATGTAAAAGCGGCTCAAGATAATTTAAATAGACAAGAGCGTTTATTGAAAGTCTCGCGGCTTATGTTAAAAAGAGGAACAGCAGAGCGTTCTGATCTATTGCAAGTTGAAGCGTCGGTTTTATTCTCAATTGAAAATTTAAAACAAGCAAAACAAAATTTGTCGGATATTTGGAGGACTTTAGTGGTTGGTTTAAAGCTTCCGGCCTCTTGGATTCATATTGATCCGTTGTTTATTCCAATGAAACTTGAAAAAGAAATCTTGCCCTCTCAAAAAGCATGTTCTGATAATGAAATGAATCGGATTCAAAAAAAATTAGAACAGAACGTGAGTGTGATGAAGTTAAATAAATTACTTGAGAGTAGTCAGAAAAGTTTATTGTCCGCTCGAGATGATTTTAAGCCTGATTTAAGTCTTAATGCCAGTTGGGTTTCTAATGAAATTGAACCTGATGTTGGGCAATCTTTGACCGATGCAACGAGAGGGAGCAATCCGATGTGGTCTGTTGGTTTAGGGTTTAGTTATTCTTTAGATCAGTCCAGAGAAAAGGCCAATTATGCTCAAGCTCTTAGTGCAGCGACTCAAGCTGAAATACAGAAAAGTCAATTTGTTTCAGAACTTCAAGTTAACTGGATCAATCTTTGTAAAAAACTGGATCGTTTAAATGAACAATCAAAACAGTATCGCTTGGTTTATGAAAAACAATTTGATCGAGCTCAACTTGAAGAAAAAAGATTTCAAATTGGGCGTGTTCCCTTGTTTAATGTGATTCAGGCAGGAAGTGATGTGACACAATCCGAATTGAGTTTAAGAAAGTCTGAGGTGGATTTGCTAAAAACGGCGTGGGATATTGATTTACTGAGAGGACATATTCAAATTTTATTAAAGGATCTAGTTCATCGATTTCAGTTTTTTAAAGGGTTAAAAAATGAATAATTTAATTGAGTATTTTGCTCGTCAGGGTGTTTTTGTAAATTTAATCACAGCTCTTGTTTTGATTATAGGTGTGATGTCTGCATTTTTGATTCAACGTGAAGCATTTCCGAATATTTCATATGATATTATTACAGTTACAACAATCTATCCAGGGGCTTCTTCTCAAGAAACAGAAAAGCTCATTACAAATCCTTTGGAACAAGATTTAGGTGAAGTGGATGGAATAAAAAAAATGACTTCAATTTCATCAGAGGGTTCAAGTGTCCTTGTTTTGCAACTTGATCCAGATGAAACAACCGAAGAAATAGCAAAGTCTGATGTGCAAGAGGTTGTGGATAAGTTTATCGATCGACCAGACGACGCTGAAGATCCCATTGTTAGAACAATTGAAAGCAAGTTGTTTCCTATTATTGAAATTTCATTATCAGCTCATCTTGAAGAAGATGAATTGCGAAAGGTTGCAAAATTTTTAGAAACAAAAATTGAATCTCTTCGTGAAGTGGCAAAGGTTCAATTTAGAGGTGTTCGAGATTATGAAATTAAGGTTGAGGCTAGTCCTTATCTTTTGAGGCGCTATCAAGTTTCTTTAGAAGACATGATTAATGCGTTAAAAAGACAAAATATTTCAATTCCGGGTGGAAGTTTTGAGATGATAGGCACTGGAGAAAGTGCGGGGCAAGATGTCGTTGTTCGAACGGTGGGTGATTTTTCTGAAGTTGAGGACATTAAACAAACGGTTGTTCGTGCCAATGCTTTAGCTCAGGTTGTTCGAATTAAGGACATTGCAACGGTGACATCTGGTTTCAAAAAAGCATCCAATTATTATCGAACAAATGGAGTCCCTTCTGTTAGTTTAACTGTTTTGAAAAAAGAAAGCGCTGATGCCATTGATCTTGTTAATAAAGTGAAAAAAGTTGTTGAAGCATCACAAAACAATATTCCAGATGAAATTCAAATCGAATACATCAATGATTTTTCATATTTTATTCGTAGACGATTATCGGTTCTTTCATCCAACATGATGGTGGGATTGTTTTTTGTGTTGTTGTTTTTGTCGATTGCACTGCCTTGGAAAACAGCTTTAATTGCATCGATAGGTATTCCCTTTTCGTTTTTAGGGACGATTGCGGTGTTTTACTATGGAGGAATTTCCCTTAGTTTAATTAGTATGATGGGGCTTATCATTGTTGTCGGGATGCTCGTTGATGATGCCATAGTTGTGACAGAAAATGTTCAACGTCATATGGAAAAAGGGTTGTCTTCTGTACAAGCAGCCATTATCGGGACTCAAGAGGTTTGGGCGCCTGTCACAGCTTCTGTTTTGACGACCGTTACGGCATTTTTACCTCTTATGTTTATGAGTGGTATTTTTGGAAAATTCACTCAATTTATTCCAATGGGTGTTGTTTTCGCTTTATTGATTTCTCTTTGGGAATGTTTTTTTATACTTCCTCATCATTTAGGATATTGGACAAGTGTTAACGGACAAGTTCAGAAGGATAACGAAAAATTAAAAGAAAAAAAGAAAACATACATTCGTCGATATTTAGATTATTTTACAACTTATCTTTATGGTCGGTCATTGCTCGTTATTCTTAAGTGGAGATATGCCATTATTGGTTTGGCTTTTGCCTTTTTTGTTGGATCATTGGTTTTTTCTATAAAGCACATGAATGTTGTTCTTTTTCCTCCAGGTGGGATTGAGATGTTTATGATTTATGTTGATACTCCAACGGGGACTCCCTTGGAAAGAACAGCAGAAATTCTTCGTCCCATTGAACAAATTATTTCAGAGCTTTCAGATAAAGAATTAGAGAATTATACAACCATTGTTGGAACACAAGAGTCTTCTGGTGGAGATCGAAGCTTAAGTGGTGGGCGTTATGCTCAAATTAATGTTTATTTGACTCCTTTTTTGGGGAGAGAACGCACTTCAGAAGAGATTGTTGAAGAGATAAGAGACAAAGTTGGTCAATCGGATGAAATCACTCGTTTTGAAATTGTTCAAAGACAAGGTGGTCCTCCAGTTGGAAAAGCGATTGATGTCGGCGTTAGAGGGAAAGACTATGAAACTCTGATGAAGGTTGTTGAAGAGTTGGAAAAAGAAATTCAAAACATTCACGGTGTGATTGATATTTCCAACACTTATGTTGAAGGCAAAAAAGAAATTCAGCTTCAAATCAATGGTGCAGAAGCCGCCGCAGCTCAATTAACGGCTTCTCAAATAGGAATGAGTGTTCGTGCCGCCTATGAAGGAATTGTTGCAACGACAATTAAGGGCTTAGATGAAAAGACAGACATTCGTGTTTTGTTAAAAGGGGCAGATAAGCAGAGTGCTGATTCTATTTTGAAGCTTCAAGTTCCTAATGCTATGGGGCAACTTGTAACGTTGGGGTCGATTGCGTCTTTTGTTAAAACTAGAGGGATTGCAAGGTATGAGCATGAGGCTAATCAAAGACAAGTTCGAGTTATTGGGGATGTTGATTTAAGTCTAAACAATTCTCGTTCAGCTAATTTGACCATAAGAAAAATGCTCCCTCAATTTGAAAAAAAATATCCTGAAGTATCTTTTTATTTGGGAGGAGAGGATTATGATACGGCTGAAAGCTTTAAAAATTTAGCCCAATCCTTTATTATTGCTCTAATGGGAATTTTTGGAATATTAATTTTAACTTTTGGTAATTTATTGCAACCTCTTTTAATTGTGGCAACGATTCCTTTTGGGGTGATTTCCGTTGTGTGGACTTTTTATTTTCATGGAAAGCCGATTAGTTTTTTGGGTATGATGGGAGTTATTGCTTTAGCTGGAGTTGTTGTAAACAATGCAATTGTTTTTGTTGATTTTGTTAATAAGCGACGAAAAGAGGGCTTTGATAAGAAAAGTTCAATTATTGAAGCTGGAAAGCAACGCATCCGCCCCATTTTTTTAACAACCATTACAACAGTGGCGGGCATTATGCCAACAGCTTATGGGATTGGAGGGCTTGATCCTTTTGTTGTTCCGATTGCTTTATCACTTGCTTGGGGAATTCTCTTTGGAGCATTTATAACCACGGTTGTGTTACCTGCTTCGATTTCTATTTTGGATGATGTAAGCTCACTTTTCAAACGCACCACTTAGTGGCTGCTGCAAAACAGCCAACTTTTTCGTTGGCTTCGCTCAAATCTCACTGCGACGTACTTGATGTACGCCTCGTTCGATTTGAGCTCGCGCGCCTCAAATTTGACTATTTTGCAAC
>CAYMLA010000262.1:0-4355 GCA_964390785.1 uncultured Bdellovibrionales bacterium
CCTCGTTCGATTTGAGTTCGCGCGCCTCAAATTTGACTATTTTGCAGCAGCCACTTAGGCAAGCCGCAAAACAGCCTAGCGCGCCTCAAATTTGACTATTTTGCAGCAGCCACAAAATAGTTTGATGAGTTTGTTTTTTAAGAGAATTTTTTGTTAAACCAAAAATTAATGTTTTGTCTGAATCAGTTATGAGTTGTCGATTGTTGGTTTTCAGGAAATAGAAGTTAAATTTTAAGGAATTAATTTTAAAAATTGAATTGTGAAAACTGAAAACTGAAGACTGATAACTGTAGACTGAGGACGAAACGAAGTGGAGTTTGTGCTATGGATAATAGGCCAAAAAAAATGAAAGCTTTAGTTAAGGCAGAATGTAAGCAAGGAGTTTGGTTGCAAGAACAACCTGTTCCCCAAATTGGTCATGGAGATTTGTTGGTAAAAATTGAAAAAACAGCTATTTGTGGTACGGACTTGCATATTTATAAATGGGATGAATGGTCGCAAAAAACCTTGAAACCTCCTTTGATCATTGGACACGAGTTTGTTGGAACAGTTGTAGAAATGGGAAGCGATGTGAAAGGCTATAAAATTGGTGATCGCGTTAGTGGTGAGGGACATATTACATGTGGTGTTTGTCGGAGCTGTCGAGCGGGGCGTCCTCATTTATGCACAAATACAGTAGGAATTGGGATTCATCGCAATGGTTGCTTTGCCGAATATTTATCTTTGCCAGCAAAAAATGCAGTTTCGATTCATAAGAGCATTTCTTCTGATGTTGCTTCTTTTTTTGATCCTTTTGGGAATGCGACTCATGCTGCATTGAGTTTTGATTTGGTGGGTGAAGATGTTTTGATTACTGGAGCTGGACCAATTGGAATTATGGCTTCTGCAATTTGTCGTCATGTGGGAGCAAGACATATTTTTGTTACGGATGTGAATTCTTATCGATTGGATTTGGCAAAAAAAATGGGAGCGACCCGAACGGTTAATGTCAGTGAAACAACAATAGAACAGGCGATGAAAGAATTTAATTTGATTGGCTTTGATATTGGCCTTGAAATGAGTGGAAATGCCCAAGCCTTTGAATCAATGCTTAAGAATATGCATCATGGTGGACGAATTTCCTTATTGGGAATTTTGCCAAATTCGACTCAGATCACATGGGATGATGTGATCTTTAAAGGACTTGTGTTAAAGGGAATTTATGGGAGAGAAATTTTTGAAACTTGGTATAAAATGCAAACAATGCTTCAAAGTGGCTTAGATATATCGCCTGTATTGACTCATTGTTTTGCGTTTGAAGATTTTCAAAAAGGATTTGATGTTATGTTAGAGGGGAATTGTGGAAAGGTTGTTTTAGAATTATAGTTTGTGTTTGGTATGCCGTTTAATGTTTTAGTCATTTAGCAACAGCTACGTTAATATAAAAAAGGAGAGCTATTTTGTATTCAAAAATTAAAACAGAATTAGAAAATGAATTAAGAGTTATTCGAGATGATGGAATGTACAAGTCAGAAAGAATAATTCTTGGCAGGCAAGGGGTAGCGATTAAGGTTAATTCAGGAGAAACAGTTTTGAATTTTTGCGCTAATAATTATCTTGGATTAGCCAATCATCCAAAAGTTCTTGAAGCTGCTCATCAGGCATTGGATGAGTGGGGATATGGAATGAGTTCCGTTCGTTTTATTTGTGGAACACTTGAGTTGCATAAAAGATTAGAAAAGAAAATGTCTGAGTTTCTAGGAATGGAAGACACTATTTTATTTGCTGCATGTTTTGATGCTAATGGTGGAGTTTTTGAACCATTTATGAATAAAAATTGCACGATCATAACAGATGCTTTGAATCATGCATCGATTATTGACGGAATTCGTTTAACAAAAGCACAACGACATATTTTTAATCATAATGATATGAATGATCTTGAAGATAAGCTTAAACAATCTCAGGGAGCACAGCATCGAATGATTGTTACTGATGGTGTGTTTTCGATGGATGGAGAAATTGCAAATTTAAAATCAATTTGTGATTTGGCTGATCAATATGATGCATTGGTTTTAGTTGATGATAGTCACGCTTCCGGTTTTGTTGGAAAAACAGGAAGAGGAACTCATGAGCATTGTGATGTGATGAATCGAGTTGATTTGATTACAACGACTTTTGGTAAGGCTTTAGGGGGAGCATCAGGCGGGTGTGTTTCTGGGAAAAAAGAGATGATTGAGTATTTAAGACAAAAAAGTCGTCCTTATTTGTTTTCTAATACTTTAGCGCCTGTTGTTGCTGGTGCGAGCTTGGCTGTTTTGGAGTTGTTAAGTGAAACAACTCAATTAAGAGACCAATTAGAATCAAACACTCGATATTTTCGAGAACACATGGTTTCTTTGGGATTTGATATTATAAAAGGAGAGCATCCAATCGCTCCTGTGATGTTATACGATGAAAAGTTGGCTGGTCAATTTGCTGATGAACTTTTGCAGGAAGGCATTTATGTTATTGGTTTTTCTTATCCTGTAGTTCCCAAAGGAAAGGCTCGAATTCGAACACAAATTTCTGCGGCTCATGAGCGTGATCATTTAGATCAAGCCATTGCTGCTTTTGAAAAAGTTGGAAAACGATTAAAGGTCATTTAGAATTGTTAAAAAATAAAATAAAAGTTCATAATCTTTTTGAGTTTGAATCTTGGGTCACAAAAATTGCCCAAGATTTTTCTAAGCGACAGTTGATTCGGCTTTGTGGTCCTATGGGAGCTGGTAAAACTCAGTTTGTTACTTCATTGGTTCGTTGTTTTGGTGGAGATGAAGTGAGTTCTCCCACCTTTTCTATTCACAACCATTATTTAACTTCAAAAGGTTCTATCGAACATATCGATCTATATCGAATAAAGGATGATGAGGATCTTGAAAGTACGGGGTTTTGGGATTTATTTTCATCGTCAGAAGGGATTGTTATTGTTGAATGGGCGGATCGATTAGAGCCTTCAGTTTGGCCTCTTGATTGGGATCAAATCATTATTTCTATTGAAGTTCAAGAAGAGGCCAGAATGATTACGACTCAGAAAATTGTTCCAAAATGTAGCCAACCAAATAAAGAGATCCAGTCACAAGAATAAGATCATCTTTTTGGGCTTGTTTTTTGACTTGATTAAGTATGAAAAGAGGATCGGGGTGATAATCATTACATAACTTTAACCAAGGTCTAAATTCATCAATTGGTTTGCCTCTAAATGGAGTTGTTGTAAGCCAAAGTTTATTGTTTCTAATTTGTGAAAGTGCTTCTAACATTTTATTGATGTTTTTTGTTTTTCCTGCTCCGGCAATGATGTGAATTTGATTCCAATCAAAATCAGATAAAACATGACAAAGACTGTCGATGCCTTGTTCATTGTGGTCTCCTGAAAGATAGACCGGGCAAGGGAAGTCGGGATGATTGAGGCGACTCATGCGTCCCGGCCATGAAACATTTTCTAAGGCGAAAAGATACTCTGTAGGATCAAAACCAAGGGTTTTAAAAGCATTGAGTGCAAGTGAGGTGTTCTCAGCACCTCTTTGTCCGGGCAGATTGAATTTAGCTTTTCCCCAAGGAGTGGATAAAGAGTAAGTGGGAAATTGATCTATTTTTGTTACAGTCCAATCGTAAGTTTTAGATTCTGTCCAGGAGGATTGAGTTTGTGTTTTGGTTTGTTCAGCTAAATCAAAAAGACAGTCATCAAAGGGAAAGTGAACAACGTTATTTTTATTTTTTACAATCCCAAGTTTTTTTTCAGCGATTTCAACGAGAGTATTACCCAATGAACCTTGATGATCATATCCAATTTTAGTGATTATAGCATGGTGATGGGGAATAAAATTTGTGGGGTCTTTAATTCCTCCGAGGCCGACTTCAAAAATGCTCCATTCACAGGGGTTGGGTGATTGAGGAGAAAAATAATACCAACAAGCCATAACGGTTAACATTTCAAAATGAGTTAACTTAAGATCACAGAGGAGAGGTTCAAGTTTGTTAAACAAATCAGTAAACTCAAGTTTTGAAATATCTCTATTGCAACTTCGAATTCGTTCACAAATGCATTTTAAATGAGGAGAGGTAAACAAACCAACTTTTTGACGAGCTGAAAGCAAAAGAGTTTCTATAGTTTTTGCAACACTTCCCTTGCCATTGGTTCCAGCAATAATGATGGTTTTTTCAGGGTAAGGAAATGGCATATCGAGGCGTTTAAAAGCCTCAAGAAGAGGGGGCGGATCTTGGGGATCTCTAAATTGTCGCCAAATTCTTGAATCAATATGAGCAACGGCTTGTTCGAATGAAAACATCGAGTAGAATTACCCCCTGCCTTTATAATTAGCAAAGGGTAAAACCCT
>CAYMLA010000263.1:0-4341 GCA_964390785.1 uncultured Bdellovibrionales bacterium
ATGCAAGCTCAACGGCAGTGGTTGCAGCGTTAGTGGGGCTTTCTATTTACAGTGATGAAAAACAGATTGCTGAATTAAATCTTAAATTAAACAAAATGCAAGATGAGTTTGGTATAACCTTTAATGGACAAACAAAACATCAAATTGCAATTGGAAAAGATCGATTTTTAGAAAAGCCCCTGCCCGATGAAATTAATCATCTCATCGAGCCTGGGTATTGGGCTTACTTTGAATTAGAAAAGCCCGTAGCGGGTAAAAAATGGCAATTGGTCGAAGAGGGAAAAATTGTTTCAGAAAATAAACTTTTAGAATTTATCCCTCCAAAATTTAATCAAACGTTTTTAGAGCAATAAACATACTGTTTTTTTTGAAGGAGCAAGTGATGATGAAAAAATTAGATTCTATAATCAAGATGACGATTTCTGTGATTATAATTTTATTAGTAGTGGATTTTGCGATGGCAAGAGAGTTTGTCGGTGCGGTGGAAAGTGTTGGTGAAGACATTCGAGAAGTGCTCATGGTGGTAGGAGCTTTAGCGTTAATGATCGCTGGTGGCGCATTTTACTTAAGCAGACAAATGGGAATGGAACGCTTAAGTGCTGCCATAATAGGTACAGTGATATTTGCTTCAAGCTCAACGTTGTTTTCGCTAATTTATCGCTCTTTTAATTAAAAAACTAACAATCTAAAAACAAGGTTTTATATAATGATAACTTTTAAACCTTCTCGAATTCTAAACGAAAGCTCTCAAATACTGGGGTTGACCGTGACTGACCTGATTTTTGTAATGAGTGCTTATGTGTTTTTTCAGTTGATTCTATTTCCCTTCCATTTAGAAATGTTTGCATTATTGATAGCGATTTTTTTAGTGATCCTTCTTATTCCAATTCGTTTAAAATATCGCAGACATATTATTCGAGATTTCCTCATGAGTACCTATCACTCGGTATTTAAAGAAGGATTTTATCATGTTTCCTAAAGTGGTAAAATGGCAAGAATTTAAAAAAGTCATTTTCTTTGTCACCGACACCCGAGTGATTTCTGCTGGTCTTTGTCTTTCCCTCATTGATACTGAAGAAAACAGGGACTTTGAGAAGGCTTTATCTTATTTTCTAAAAAGCACTAAAAGTAATGTTAAATATCGCATAATTTCAAAAACTAATTTTAACAATCAAATCACCGGTGAGCATTTAAGAGTGGAAGACATTTCTCAACTGGGTAAAACAGAGCACACGTTATTGCTTTTAGCAGAGAAAAAACTTGATTCAGTGGCTAAAAATCTAGCTTTTGTTTTTAATCGTGCTTTTAAACACGATGATTATTTAGAAAAATCAATGAATGATATACTTGAAGCCCTGCCCGTTGATCAGCTAAAAAGACTAAACCTTCAAGTTGAGCCGATGACAAAAGTAGAATTAGAAGACTTGTTTCCAAATTGTCAATACAGATTGCAACAACGTCCTTATGGCTTGGATTTTGGCCATAGCTTAAAAGCACTGTTAAAGCTTATAAAACTTGGAAACTATGAATTAAGCTATCACAGTCTTTGTGAGCTTAGAGAGCAGCTTCCCCTACCCTATGAAATTCATATTAGCTTTACTAAAATCAGCCCGGCTCGATCACAAATGATTTTAAATCGCAAATCCAAACAAGAAGAAACCGGCAGTGGTCAGGTGAGCTTTCGTAAATACAGCGAAAGCCAAGAGGCTTTAGAAGAGGTGGAATTACATGGTACAAACTTATTTGAGTTTGAGTTTCATGTGGTGCTTTCCCAGAGCAACGAACAGTGGTTACGAGCTGCCATTTCTGATTCGTTAAGCGCACTACAGCCATTGGGTGAATTTAATGTTGAATCGGTCGGAGCGATAAATTCATATATCTCTTTAATTCCAGGTGGAAAAACCCATGTGCCTTTAATAGAAAAAGATGAGGTTCTACCGGTTTACATCCCTCTTTGTGTTCGTGGAGCAAGTCGATCCATCAACTATCAAAAACGTTCGTTTGCCTACCATCGAACGGATCAAAGCATTGATGAGCTAGACATATTTTGTAAAGACTATAACAATTTTTGTGCCACCGTAATCGGTAGTCCCGGAAGAGGGAAAAGTGTATTTGTAAACATTTTACTTCGTTGTTTGGCAAACGATCCTGAAGTTAGAATTATTGTTGTCGATGTTAAAGGCTCACACACAAGGACGATAAAAAACATCGGAGGCAGGGTTCATCATGTTACTCTTAAGTCCCCCTCGGGGATTAATCCCCTCTTGTTTTTAATCGGCAGCGATAATGAAACCAAAGAAGTGGTGTTGGGATTTCTTGAGCAATTAATGCTCGATGAAGACGAAACCCATCTTCCAACAGAACAACATTATAAATTAGAAAAAGCTTTAATTGAATACTCAAAGTCTTCAAAAGCACTTTATACGATTGATGATTTTCTAGCAAAGTCATCTGACTTGCCAAGAAAAGAATACTTGATGAGATTTAGTGAAAATAGTTTAAAAAATGAAGTGTTTCGTTCAACCGAGCAAACCGTTGAATCTCGAATTCATTACTATAATTTTGAAGAAGTCATGACGGCCACAAATAAAACATTGGCCCGAGGAGTGATGGCATCGGTTATGGCCGATTTTTCTTATCAGCTCATGCACAAAGATCGCGGAGAAAAATTAGTGTTTATTGCCGATGAAACTCCGTTTTTTGTAAAAGAATGTTTTTCTAGTTTTAGGTTATTAAATAAAAACGTCAGAAAGCTAAATGGCTCGTTGATTTTAGTGGCACAAAGCTCAACGGATTTAGTGATTAATCACGACACGTCGTTATTAGATAATAGCGATTTAAAGGTCTTGTTTTCAATCGATGGGAAAGCTTCGGAGTTTAAGGAGCGAATGCATTTAAATTCAAATGAAATGGAAATCCTCAGTGGCTTACGAACAAGGATGGGAAAATATTCTCAATTTTTAATCAAAGACCCCGTGGCTTCAAAAGTGGGGTTTTTAATATTATCACCCAAAGAGTATTTCAACTCCACCACTCATGGCGATGAGGTGTCTTTGATTGAAAAAATAAAGTCTGTGTTACCAGAGCTTAGTGAAGATAAAATCATTAAGCTATTGAGTTTAAATTAAACAAGGGCAGTTGGCGAGTGATCAACATGGATTTTAAAACAGATGATTATTTAGCAATTGCCTATTAACCAATAGGAGGTCAAAACGATGTTTAATGAAGTGTATTTAGTGGGACGAATGGGAGATCAACCACAAATGACAGAAACTAAAAATGGAACCAAACGCGCCCGAGGACGATTTGTCACTTGGGAAAACTGGAAAGACAGCGAAGGTCAAAAACAAGAAACCTCGATGTGGCACACGGTGGTGGCATGGGGAGAGCTTGCCGCACATTTTAGCGACTTATGTTCACAGGGAAGGCTTGTGTTGATTAAGGGCAATCTTATCAATAAAACCTTTGATAATGAAAACGGCGTGACTCAGTATTCGAGTTACGTCAAAGTAAATAGCTTTAAACTGCTTGAGAGTTTAAAATCAATTAAAGCCATCGATGAGGTCAACTCATGGTGTGGTTAATGAAGGGCATGGTAAGCTGTGTTGTTTGCTTTTTACCACTATCGGCTTATTGCTTTATTGATTTATCAAAAGAATCAGAGAATTTAATGGACAAAGCTCTCATCTTGGATTCAGTGGTAGAACTAGCCGAAGAGGTCAATGTGCATGCTGAAACCGTGGAGCAAATAAGCAATTTATCTGAAGAGATTCGAGACATAAGAAGAATTTTACGAGAGATTGAATGGACTGCCGATGAAATCGATTATGTTGTTAATCCTCAAATGAAAAGCTATGAGCAGATTTACCGAAACATTAGGGCTCTTACTCGTTACATTCGACGAACAAAGAATTTAGCAAAAAAACTTGGCGTTTATCCTAAAGCTTCAGCTTCGGCTGTCGCGGCTAGTGAACAAATGCAAACCAACGCCGTGCTAAATGAAATGTTAAGTCAACGGTATCGAGAAACAGCCCAAAGGGAGCAGGAAAAAATGCAAAAATTACGTGATCAAATTGCTCACTACAAAAAAGAGCAGGAATTCGTTAAAACTCAATATGATTACATCAACCGGCATTCAAAAAACAATGGATTTGGCTACTATCATCCCTATTCAATAGCCGATGTTAGTCGAAAAAAAGGCTATATTGAAAGAACACGAGATTTTGTTAGCTCAGGCTTAGGTCGAAGCTTTGATTTTATAGGTTTTTAGAGTAATATTTAGTGGCTGCTGCAAAATAGTGAGATTTGAGCGAAGCCAACGAAAAAGTTGACTGTTTTGCA
>CAYMLA010000264.1:0-4330 GCA_964390785.1 uncultured Bdellovibrionales bacterium
GGAGAGAATACAGAAACAAGTTTCTCGAAAAGACGTAGAAAAAATCATAATTGCGACGGATGCGGGAAGAGAAGGGGAGTTGATTGCGCGCACAATTTTAAGTCATTGTGGTCAAACGCGTAAACCGGCCTTTCGATTTTGGACTAGTCAAGCTTTAACCGAAGAGGTTGTTCTTGATGGGTTAAAAAAAATAAAACCAGCTAAAGATTATGAACGTTTGTTTTTTGCAGGACAAGGACGTCAGTTTGCTGATTGGCTTGTTGGAATGAACTTATCACGAGCTGCAACAAAACGATTTGGTGATTTGTTTAGTGTTGGTCGAGTGCAAACGGCTGTTTTGTCGTTGGTTGTGGCTCGCCGTAAAGAAATTGATTTTTTTAAGCCAGAGCCTTATTGGGTGATTCAGGCCCACTTTAAACATAAAAAAACAAATCAGATTTATTCAGGATCATGGTTTAATGATGAAATCGGAAAGTTAAAAAGCAAAGCTCAAGCTGAAGAGATCATAAAAAAAATTTCAGATAAAGACGGCTGTGTTTTTTCCGTTCAAAAGCAAAATCGTAAACTTGATCCTCCACAATTGTTTTCTTTAACAGAGCTTCAAAAAGAAGCCAATAAGCGTTTTGGTTTGACGGCTCAAAAAACTTTGGATTGTGCCCAGAATCTTTATGAAAATCATAAGTGTTTGTCTTATCCTCGTTCTGATTCTGTTGTTATGGGCTCAAAAAACGTTGATCTTGTTCAATCAATCAGTAAAAAGTTATCGTCGCCGTATCCTGATTTATTTAAAAATTTTAAATGGGAATTGATTAGTTTAAAAAACACGAGAATTTTTAATGATAAAAAATTAACCGATCATCATGCTTTAATTCCTTTATCAGCAATTCCAAGTCGAGCGACCGAGGATGAAAAAAAAGTTTATGAGTTGGTTTTAAAACGTTTTGTTGCTGCTTTTTATCCTTCCTATGAATTTAAAACAACAGAAGTGATCACAAAAATTGATGAGGAACTTTTTCGTTCTAAAGGGAAAATTGTTAAAACGAAAGGGTGGAAAGAGATTTTAGATGATCGAACAAAAGAAGTTGTGTTGCCTGAATTAAAAAAAGCTGATCTTGTTTTTTTAACCCAAGTCGAACAAGAAGAAAAATCAACAACTCCACCGTCTGAGTACAATGAAGCGAGTTTACTCAGCGACATGTCAAATCCAGGAAAATATGTTGATGAAAAAGAGCTTAAAAGTGTCTTCCGGACCAATGTTGGTCTAGGTACTCAATCAACACGAGCATCCATTATTGAAAAATTAATAAATCGAAAATACTTAAAGCGTGTTAAAAAAAATCTTGTAGCAACGAGCAAAGGGTGTGTGTTTATTGATTTAATTAATAAACTTTCCTTAACACGACGTCTTGCTCATCCTAAGGAAAGCGCACGTTGGGAACAAACCTTAGAGCAAATCGCTTTAGGGCAAGCCAGTCATGATGAATTTTTAAATGAAATAAAAGTGTTTATTCAGGATTCTGTCAATGAGTTTCGAACGTTTGAGTATAAAAGGTCTCATTGTCCTCAATGTGGTGCTGTTTTAATTCGAGGAAATAAAGCCTATGGATGCTCACGTTGGAAAGAGGGCTGTGATTATGTTTCGCAAGAGCCAATTATAATGGAGGCCTAAGATTGAAAAGAGCAGTGATTTGTTTAATTGGATTATTTATTGTTTTATTTTCGTTTAATGGGTTTTCGGGTTCTCTTTCTCTTTTAACGGGAAGCAATTATAAAACTTATGATGAAGAAATTGATCAAAAAGAAATCATTACATTAGAGCAGTATGCTGAATATTCTTATGGAAGCATTTTTTATTATTGGGATATCAGTCAACCTTTCGGCAAGGATGATCAAAGTGAATTTTTTGGATCAATTGCTCCCATGATAAGTTATTCAAAAATAATGGGAAAAGATTGGAGTGAAAGACTCATTCGTGATTGGGCTGTTAAACTTGAACTTGAGTTGGTTTCTGGATTAACCCCAGTTTATTTTTATGGGTTTAGTTTTGACCTTAATTTAAAAGGGTTGGATATGTTTTTGGTTCAACCGGTTTTTCGTGATGATCCCAACAAAAGAGGAGTTGGTGGTCAACTTAATGTGGCATGGAAAAAGGTTTGGAATTTTTCTCCTCGTTCTCGTTGGGTCTTTTGTGGTTTTTTTGCGGTGGGTTTAATTCCTGAGGCTGATGACCAGTTGTTTATTTCAACTCAACCACAAGTTTTATTTGATCTTGGAAACTTTTTTTCTTCTCAGACAGAGAAAATCGAAATTGGTTTTGAGTATCATTATGCAAAAAATCGTTTTTTAAAAGCAGGAACGATGAATTCTACGACAGGCGAAAAGGAAGAAGGGTTTGATGAGAGTGTTCTTCAGGCTATGATTCGTTGGACTTATCAAAGTTTTTAGTTTTTTTTAGCCTTTTGTCCTCAATGTAACATAATATTTGCTTTTTTTCTTTTAATTCAACTCAGTTAAAACTAAAATCAAAAATGAAACTGAAAAAATTGTTTTCATCGAGGAGAATATCATGATTAAAAAATCAATGGTTTTATTGCTTTTATTTGTCATCTTAATGATTTCTTATCAATCCAGTGCTTTTTTAGGAATTCGACGTCTCGGGCCTTTTGGAATCGGGGCTGCTGTTGGTGCTCCTGAAACTTTAACCTTAACAGGTAAGCTTTATGTGAATCGATATTATGCTTTTGATGCCATGTTAAATCTTGGTGCTTTTGGTGGAAAGGTTTATGCTCATTCTGATTTTTTATTTCCATGGGAACGCTTATTTCGAGCAATGGACCAGCAGTTTGATGGGTATTATGGAGTGGGTGGAACTTGGAATTATGATGCTGATGCGGACGATGATGATGATCTTTATAGCGTGGGCATTCGACTCCCTTTTGGAATAACGACTCTTTATCGCTCGATTGATGTTGAAGCCTTTGCTGAAGCGGCCTTAGCGGTAGATGTTATGCCAAGCACGAATACGGTGTTTCAGGTTTATATAGGCGCACGTTACTATTTCTAGCCAGTGGCTGCTGCAAAACAGCCAACTAACTAAACCCTAAAGCGCGTAACCCTTGAACCGCAATAACAGAGACTAAATACGCTGTTATTGTAAAAGAAAAAAGTTGAAGCAACGAAAATCGAAGGCTATTCATTTCTTTATAAGCGACAATAACGGTTGTTAGGCATTGAAGAGAAATTATAAAAAACAAAATAAGACCTATAATGGTTGAAGTTGTAAAAACAGGATGTCCTGAACGAGTTTGTGCTTGTTTCATATTTTCAAGCAAATTATTTTTTAGAGAATGACCGTCAGATTTGTCATCAATATTGTAAAACACAGCGAGAGAAGAAACAAAGACTTCACGAGCAGCAAATGCCGTCAGGAGACTGACTCCTGCTTTCCAATCAAGCCCCATTGGGGAAAAGACGGGTTCAATGGTTTTTCCAACTTGAGAGAGGTAGCTGTCTTGAAGTGAAGAGTTTTCCGACAAAGGAAGATTTGTCCCTCCCCAAATTAAAACGGTAATAGCAAAAATAACAGGACCAGCTCTTTTGATATAAGTTTTTGTTCGGTAAAAGGCATGTTTAAATACAGATTTAAATAAAGGTTTTCTGTAAAGAGGAAGCTCAATCATAAAAAATGTAAATGGATTTTTAGGGAGGTAGTGATGGGCTATAATAGAAACAAGTCCTCCAATAAATAAGGATAAAAAGTAAATTCCAGCAAGAGCAAGACCGGGTTTCCAAGCGGGTTCATTATAGAAAAAAAAACTCAACAAAAGAGCAAAAACGGGCAGGCGAGCAGAGCAGCTCATTAAAGGGATAATAAACATTGTGATCCAGCGTTCTCGTTTGGAACCCATTGTTCGTGTGGCCATCATAGCTGGAATGGCACAAGCAAAACCTGATAATAACGGGACAAAAGCACGGCCATTTAATCCTAGCTTTGAAAGAGGTTTATCAGCAATTGTTGCTGCACGCGCCAAATAGCCACTGTCTTCAAGTAAACCAATACCAAAAAAGAGGATAAAGATTTGAGGAACAAAAATAAAGACCGCGGCAAAAGCAGCAATGACTCCATCAGATAAAAATCGAGCAATAAAAGGAGAGGTAATGGAGCCATTAACAAATTCAGCGAGTGTTGAAAATAGAGAGTCAATTCCGCCCATAAGAGGAGAACTCAGCCAAAAAATAGAGGTAAACAGGCTTCCCATAATAAACAGAAAAATGGCAAATCCAAAATAACGATTTAAAAAAAATTGATCAAGATTTGCTGTGGTGGAAC
>CAYMLA010000265.1:0-4327 GCA_964390785.1 uncultured Bdellovibrionales bacterium
CATTAAGTACGTCGCAGTGAGATTTGAGCGAAGCCAACGAAAAAGTTGGCTGTTATACTACATGCCTAGGTGGCTGCTGCAAGTTGGCTGTTTTGCAGCAGCAACTAAATAACTACAACTTTTAAAAATATACACACAAACAACTTAAACGTTATTGATAAGTTAAAAAATAGTCAAACTGAACCTCTTTATTTTTGTACTTTCAAAATGATCCTTAAAGTAAACTCTTATTTCTTAAGATTAAATTGAAAAACAACACCAATGACTAGTCTGTGTGATATTTTAATTCACGACTTAGAATTGAATTTTAACAAGAATAATTTACAACAACTTTCGTATAGGACATTAAAACTTTAAAACTTATATTTTTTAAGCTAGAGTTAAATGAATTATAGTTTTATTTAAATCGAGGTTACTTTTGAGAGTTGCTGTCTTTATAAACAAAAATGCAGGTTTTGCTAAAGCAGGTTTGATTAAAGAAAAAATTAAGCAATCACTTTTTCGTTGTGAGCTCTCTTTTCACTTGCCAGAAACCGTTATTGAAATGCAAAAAGCCGTCCTTCAAGAAGCTCAAAACAATGTCAATTTTCTTATAATTTGTGGGGGAGATGGCACCCTTAACGTAGCTCTACAGCCCTTAATGATTCATCGCAAGAGCTTACCTAAAATTCCTCCTTTGTGTATTGTGTCTGTTGGAACGGCTAATGATCTTGCCACTGAATTAAACCTTTCAAAAAAAGTTGATCGTGCTGTACGTGCAATTCTTGAAGGTAAAATTAAAGAAATTGATGTCATTGAAGTTACTTCTTTAGGTTGTAATAAATACATGTTAACAAATGGCGGACTAGGAATTCCAGCAGTGACTGCTGAAAAAGCAAACGTATTTAGAAGTTGGATGATTCAAGCTGCAGATTGCCCTTATACCCATTTTTATTGGCGTCCGTTTTTAAAATTAGGTGTAAAAACCATTAAAAAGTTTGGATCTAAAATTTATCAAGCCATTTTGATTGAAGGTTTAATTCAATGGCAAAAAAATAAAGATTGGGAACTTGAAATCACACTTTCAAAAAATAGAGTCTTTAAAACAAAAGCTCCATTTGTTTTAGTTAATAATCAAGCAAAACTTGCTGGACATTTTACCACTGCCCCCCTAACCGACAATGCCGATGGACTAATGAATATTCTTTTAGTTGAATCATCAAACTTTGCCCTTCTCGTTCATAGAATCTTACAAATCAAATCAGGACGCATACCTGAATGGAAAGACACTCCTTCTTTTGAAATTTCAGAAGCAAAAATCAAAACTGTTAATGATAAAACATTACTTACAGTCTTTGGTGACGGAGAAATTTTACTCACTGGAGTACCAGAAGTTGAATTCAGATGCCTTCATAAGGTCATTTCTTTAGTTAAAAATTCGGAGGAAATTTGAGTCGATTAAGAATTTTAGCCACAGGTGCTACTGGATTTTTAGGGTCAATGATTCGCTCTCCACTTGAAGCAATTGCTGATGTTACTTATGTTTCTCGAACACAAGATCATTGCCTTAAGGCAAATTTAATTGATTGGGATGGCGGAATTGATCCCGAAAAAATTAAAGGACAATTCGATATTATCTTACATATGGCTGGATTATATGATTTGCGTGTTTCAGAAAAAGATGCTTTTCTTCACAATATTACCACAACCAGAAATACTCTCTCATTGTGTGAAAAAGCTAAAATTCCACATTTTGTTTTTATCAGCACTGTTGCTGTTGCCATGGGATTATCTCAAAATATTCCAATCTCTCCAGACAAATTCAAAACAAGAACAAAATTCCCCGATTTTTATTCCATGTCCAAAGCTTATGCAGAAAATCTTGTTCGTTATTGGAAATTCGATAGCCTCAAGTCAAAAGTTATATTGCGACTGGGGCCACTTGTTGGCGATAGTAAACAAGGTAAAATTTCTCGTATTGATGGCCCTTACTACGCACCCTATTGTCTTGGAAAAATTCAAAAGTGGATTAAACAATACCCTGGCCCCCTTCCGTTACCAGGAAAACCAAGAATACGAATTCCTATTCTACCTGTAGATACAGCGGCAGAAGCCATTGTTAAAATTTGCGATCATATATTCACTGAAAACTTGCAGGGTCTCCATAGCTATAATCTTACACCAAAATTGGGCCTATCAACTAAAAGACTCTATGGAGAAAGTCTCAATTTTCTAGAATTAAATGAAAAAAAACATTTTCTCACTTCATTAATTCCAGATCGTTTATCTAAACAACTGGCTTTAGGATTAGTGCAATTTCCAAAAGAAGAAATGGAATATCTATTAAACTTTCCCAATTTTGATTCAAGCAAAACAATAAAACTCTTGGGACCCGATTGGTGTCCCGAATTTAAACAATATCAACACGCTTTTTGGAGTGGATATGCTCAATACATTTCGCATAGCTGAAATTGCTTTTGATGAAACAAAATGGGATCAAAATTATAATTTTGAATTCTCTGGGTGTCAATTTGAGGTTCAACGATTTGGCTCTTCCTTTTCTATGACACACTTTAAAGCGCTTATGCACCAATTTCGCAATAAGGTTGATGCCTTTGCCATAACTGGAATCCCCGGTGAAATTTTTCTCAATGACAAAACATACGTCCACAAAGACTTTATTGAAGTCATGAGCTTTCCTTCTTCAATCCCTATATGCAATGGAAAGTTAATACGTGAATTATCAAATATTAATGGAATTAATCAATTACTCAAAAGTGGCTTTTTACGCCCAAAAGAAGGAATATTTTTTCCACTCTCAATTATTAACATCGAAATTGTTAAATATCTCAACGAAGAATACTCCAAATATGTTTATTATGGAGATGGATTTAATTTAATTAAACTTCCATTTTTACTTAGACCGAGTGCGACCTTATCTCGAATTGTTGGCTTAGGATTATATGCAGCCAATTTTTTATCAATCAAACAACTTACTCCATTATCTGACACCAAATTAAAAAAACTTTTACGCGCAGCCTTGGTGTCACAATTAGAAGACATTCGATATGTTATTGCTGACCCTCTCGTATTAGCTCTATTTGGCAAGGACTTAGATCTTATTCACGGAAAAGATCTAATCTTAACTTATCATCGTGGATACTTTGAAGACATTTGTAAAGTTTATGCTCCGAAATCAATTAACTATCTTATTGATAAAAAAATACATAACATCCATCCTGAAATTACTTATCCCGTATTAGATGCTGCAATTCGTTTAGCCAAACAAAAAATGTCTCCACTTACACTTGATGACTTTCAGGATTTATTTGATTTTGATTCTCACGTTTTTCAAAAAACCAAACGTTATCTACTCCATGCAAAACCCTCATATCAACAAAAAATTGATTCTCGAATTAAAAAAATGAGTCGAAAAATTAAATCCGATTCTCCCCCTGATTTTGCTTTTATTGTTCATGCCTTATCTCATAAACACTTGTTCTATGGGCCAGGACTGAGCCTATTATCTAAATTGCCCAATCAATGGAACAACAACATTGAAAAACTGGCATCAAAATTACCTGGAATTGTTTATGGAAAATTAAATAATGTCATAAGCAAAAATACAGGCGAACAAGTCAACGGAATAATTTATGCCTTATTTGCAACCCCCAAAGTATTGATAGAAACTCCCCCTGAAGAAACTTATAAAAAAATTGAAAAATTATGTCAACATGCTGCCAGCTTGGGAACTAAGATCATGGGTCTCGGCGCATACACTAAAGTGATTGGAGATGCCGGAGCAACAATAAATGCCAATAGTCCAATCCCTGTCACGACAGGAAACAGCCTAAGTACATCGGCCACCTTATGGGCACTGAATATCGCCAATAAAAAAATGAATTTAATAAAAAAATGTCCTGAAACAAATTTATATGAGGGAATGGCCACTGTTATTGGCGCGACAGGGTCTATTGGAAAAGTCTCTGCAAAACTTTTAAGTATGTCTTATAAAAAATTATGCATCGTTGCTCCACGGGAAAACCGATTAAAAGAACTTAAAACTGAAATTGAAAAATTATCACCAAACTGTGAAGTTTTTTTTACGACCGATGCTAATGAACTAGCTCATCAAATGGATGTTCTTGTAACCGCCACATCGGCTTTTGACCAAGAAGTCATTAGTGTTAATCGATTAAAACCTGGATGCATTGTTTGTGACTGCTCACGTCCACTTGACTTTTCGATTAACGATGCAATGAAGCGCCCTGATGTTTTAATCATAGAATCCGGAGAAGTCATCTTACCTGGCCCTTATGAGTTAACTTGCAATTTAGGATTGCCAGAC
>CAYMLA010000266.1:0-4297 GCA_964390785.1 uncultured Bdellovibrionales bacterium
GTTGTGAAATTAGAAAAGTGGATGTTTATAAATCGATATTAGTTTAAAATGAGTGAGATTTGTTATCAAGAAGAGCAATCAGTAATTCTGAGATTGTTTTCATGACAGCTTCTAAATTTTTTACGAAATCGTGTTGTGCATTTTGGTTAGATAGATCGGTAATTCCTCTTAATTCAAGAAAAGCTTTATTCATGAGTTGACATGCTCTTGCTCCACCTGCACCTTCCCAGGCGACAGCATAAGCTTTTGTTTGATTGTAAAGTTGATTTGCACGATTGATATCGATGACATCTTCATCTCCGCTGGCAATCGGTCCAAAAAAGAGGGATGTATTTAATTTTTTGTTTATGTTTTTTAGTTTTGTTAAAAGGATAGAGTCACCAGGAAATTGAGGTGAGGGCTTTGATGAACAAAAATAGTTTTTATAATCGTGTTCAATTGTTTGTGTGGCAGCAATAATATCAAGTGGATTGAGTTTAGGATTTAGTTTTCCGGCAGCTCCAGCACAGATGACTTGAGTGAGAGATGGAAAGGCATGTAAGAATAAAAGTGTTTGTAAGGCAAAGTCGACTTTACCATGTCCTCCGAGTCCAAAAATAAGATTGAGTGATTTAACTTCAAAAGCAATTGTGTGTTTTATTTTTAATTCAGTAACAAGATAATCTTTGCTTTGTAATTGATCTTTTAGAAGTTTTAATTCTATTTTGAGTGGTGTTAAAACAAGTGTTTGTTGCATAATGACATCATAACTTGTGTGAGGTCTTTCGCCTATTGATTTTTAGTCTCTTTATTTCACAGCGATGCATTGACTCTTTGACATCAATTGTAATATAAAATTAACTTTGAGCGTTTTATTTTTTTAGTCTTATAGTAAATAGTGCTTGTTGCGAAATAGTCAAATTTGAGGCATGTGAGTTCAAATCTCAATGATGGGCATAATTAAGTGGAGTAATTGATATGTTTGAGAGTTTATCAGATAAGTTATTGTCGACGATTAAAACAATTCGTGGTCAAGGAAAGATAACAGAAAAAAATATTGCAGATGCGATTAAAGACATTCGTCTGAGTTTACTGGAAGCTGACGTTAATTTTAAAGTGGTTAAAACGTTTATTGATCGAGTTAAAGCAAAGGCTCTTGGTGAAGATGTTGTTGGGCAACTTAATGCAGGGCAAGTTTTTGTAAAAATTGTTCATGATGAATTGGTTGCTATTTTAGGTGGTGGAGCAAGTGATTTTTCTATAAGAAAAAAGCCGTCGGTTGTTTTTTTAGTTGGACTTCAAGGGTCTGGAAAAACGACAACGGCTGCAAAATTAGCTGTTTATATAAGAAAAAGTTTTGGAAAGCGTCCAGGGCTTGTTCCTGTTGATGTGTATCGGCCGGCAGCGATAGAGCAATTAGTGACTTTAGGAAAACAAATTGATGTTCCGGTTTTTCCGAGTCAGATTTCAAGCCGTCCCGAAGATATACTTGAGCAAGCAAAAAAGTGGGCTATTGATGAATTTATTGATGTTCTTTTAATTGATACAGCGGGTCGATTGCAGGTGGATGACGTTTTGATGGAGGAATTGGGTCGTTTGCGTCATGTTTGGGAGCCGGAAGAGACCGTGTTGGTTGCTGATGCAATGTTAGGGCAACAATCTGTTAATGTCGCTCAAGGGTTTCAAAAGCAACTTAACTTAACAGGGTTGATTTTAACCAAAGTTGATGGTGATGCTCGCGGAGGAGCTGCTCTTAGCATTAGAGAAGCGACAGGGATTCCAATTAAATTTTTAGGGATTGGAGAAAAAACAAATGCCTTAGAAGTTTTTCATCCTGAACGCTTGGCCTCTCGTATTTTAGATATGGGTGATGTTGTGAGTTTGGTTGAAAAAGCTCAGGAGGTCATCAGTGAAAAAGAAGCAAAAACCAGTGCAAAAAAGTTAATGCGTAATGAGTTTACGGTTGAGGATTTTCTTAAGCAAATTCAAATGATGAAAAAAATGGGTGGGCTGGAAGGTTTGATGAAGTTTTTACCCGGAATGGGACAGCTTAAAAAGCAGATGAAAGGGATGGCTCCCCCCGATAATGAAATGAAAAAAATTGAGGCGATTATTTGTTCAATGACTAGAAGGGAGCGTGATAATCATAAAATCCTCAATGGTTCTAGAAGATTAAGAATTGCTAATGGCAGTGGGACTCAAGTCAGTGATGTTAATAAATTTATAAATCAATTTGAACAAGCTAAAAAAATGATGTCTCGAATGATGAAAATGGGGATGGGTGGTCTTGGTGGTGGTCGAGGATTGCCTTTTTAAGTTAATATTTTTTAAACGGCTATTTATTGTTTTTTTGCTTTCTTGATAAAAGAATGCTTGCACTTGATTTCTAAATAGGCTAACAATTTTAACTTGGATGTTTGATTTACTTACAGGAGTTTTAATTTTATGGTTGTTATTCGATTAGCGCGTACCGGTTGTAAACATCAACCTAAGTTTCGTATTACAGTTGCAGATCAAAGGCAATGGACTCAAGGACGTTGTATTGATGTTCTTGGTTATTACAATCCTTGTCCTCAAGGATTGGATAAGGGGTTCAAAATCGACCTTGCAAAAGCAAAAGAATGGATCAGAAAAGGTGCTCAGCCATCACAAAGGGTCCAGAGTTTGATTAAAAGGGCAGAGTCAGGAGTTACTGCAAACTAGTTTTGATTTCTTAATAAATATCATTTATCATGTTAAGTGAAGCAAGTTGCTACTGTTAGAAGTGAGGTGAATTATGGATTTTACGAGTTTAAAAGATCTTGTTGAGTTTATGGCGAAATCATTAGTTGATAAACCTGATCAGGTTGACGTCAATGAAGTGATTGGAGAACAGACCACCGTCGTTGAGTTAAAGGTTGCCAAAGAAGATCTTGGTAAAGTAATTGGGCGTCAAGGGCGAACAGCTCGGTCAATGCGTACAATTTTAAATGCGGCTAGCACAAAGCTTCAAAAACGTAGTGTTTTAGAAATTGTTGAGTAAATATTTTTTTTAATTTTTATTCATGATTTTGAGTGACTGTTATAAAGTGCTCAATCCAAGTCGTCTGTTGATTTAGTTTTTTTATTGTTACTTGTCGTTGCGGTATTGTATATACAGTTTCTTCCTCGCGTGCTTTGAAAAAAACTAATTCAATAAAGCACTATTGTGCACAAGTTTAAATCGAATTAGAGAACCAGCTCAAGCTGGTTTTTTTTATTGTTTATCTTCTGGGCTGTTTTTGATTTTTGTGATTTTCAGAAGAGGAGAATAAATTTGTTAAAAGTGGGTAAAGTCACAAAAGCTCATGGTCTTCGAGGTGAAATTTTTGTTCACTTATTTTCTGGAAACTCCGATTGGTTACAGGATGTTAGGGAGATAATATTATCGTCTGCTTTAAGTCCTGATCAGTTTTTGAAGTATCAAATTAAAAAAGGACGTCGGCATAAAACAGGGGTTATTTTTGAGCTTGAAAATGTGACTGATCGAGATCTTGCCGAAGAGTTAGTTGGATCTTTATTTTATCTTTCAAAAAAACAATTGGTTTCTGATCCTGGAGAGTTTATTTTTTTATATGAAATTGAAGGGTTTGAAGTCATTCATTCTATTGATGGTCTTATTGGAGTGATTTCAGATTTCAGTTCAAATGGTCTTCAGGATATTATTTGTGTTGAAAAAGAAGGCAGAGTTTGTGAGATTCTATTTATTGAAGAGTTTATTGAACGAATTGATTTTGAAATGAGAGTCGTTTATATGAATTTTCCAATTGATTTGATTCGTATATAGTTGGCTATTTTCCACCATGCCTAAAGTGGCTGCTGGAAAAGAGTCAAATTTTTCTTTTTTTTGAGAGGTCCATGTGAGCCAACTGCATTTTGATGTTTTAACTCTTTTTCCGGAAATGTTTCCGGCTGCTTTGTCTTGTGGGGTTTTTTCTGGGGCTTGTAAAAAAGAAATTATTAGCTATCAGATGATTGATCCTCGGTTTTTCACTCAAGATGTTCATCAAAGTGTTGATGATCGTCCTTTTGGAGGGGGAGATGGGATGGTGATGTTGTATGAACCTTTGTCGAAAGCGATGGATATGGTGTTCAGTGATCCAAAATTTCAAAACAAAAAAAGACGAGTGGTTTATCTTTCTCCTCAAGGTGATCAGCTTTGCCAAAGTAAAGTAGAATATTTGTCTTGTTTTGAACATTTGGTTTTGATTTGTGGTCGTTATGATGGAGTTGATCAAAGATTTTTGAATGAGTATGTTGATGAAGAGTTGTCTATTGGGTCTTATATTACAACAGGAGG
>CAYMLA010000267.1:0-1835 GCA_964390785.1 uncultured Bdellovibrionales bacterium
TAATGCGTTCGCCTGCACTCAAAAGCATGTCAAATTCACGACAAGGGGGTTTTGGGCTAATTTCAGAGGCCAAACGAATCAGTTCGTTTGTTGTTTTTCCCATCGCACTCACCACGGCAATAATTTGATCACCACTTTTTCTTTTTTCACAAAGTTTTTGGGCAATTAACTTAATGCTTTCCGTATGAGCAACAGTTGCGCCACCAAATTTTTGTACGATTAGTGCCATTTCAAAATCATATCCATTTTTAGCCCGTGTAATCAAGTCATTAAAATAATAAAATATTCAAAATTCTGTTTAAAAAATTTATATTTGGACAAAACACAATTCCTTTGTTATGAGGAAAAATCACAAAACAGGAGGCCAAATGAAACTGCAAAAATTCTACCCTTTATATCTTTCACTTTTTATTATCTCTTTTTTCCTTTTTAGCGGTTGTAATAGTCCCTTAGCTCCCTATTCTGCAAGCAAGAATTCAGATGAAGTGTTTAATCCACCTAAAATTTCACAAAAAGCACTTTCTCAAAACCAAAAAGTAAAATCAATGAAAATGGTTTTACTTTATCAAGAGTCTGTTCGACAACTTATAAATTTAATTGAAAAAAATGGGAACATCCACTATAGTTCAGACCAAAAAATTAAAACCCTTTATAACAATCATTTAAATCAATGTTTAAGAAAAAAGACCAACTCGAAAGTAAGTATTTCTAATCTTACAGAATATGGACTTTTTATAAATCCGATTAATTATCAAATTTCAGACTATTCAGACGATTTATTTGATTGTCCAATCACTTTTTCACAAGAAACATCAAAACCTTTTAGGGTAAACCATGGTTATTTATCTCTCGTCAAATCAAGATTGTCTGTAAATTTTAAAATTTTAGATTTTGAACTGATGAGCACACAAGTTTTCACCCAATTTAATATCATTGGGTCGATTGAAAATCGAAGTTTAGACAATAAAAAAGGGATTTCCAATTCAAGCATCAGCGAAAATTATAAAATCTCAGCAACCACAAAAAAAGATGGTGACGTTGACATTTTTTACTTGATTAACCAAACCTCTACTGATGAATACGGCATAAAAATTGCCAAACAAAGCTCTAGAGAATTTTTTATCACGTCTGATGTCGACACTCATTTTAAATGGGTCACCACTTTCAATCCTGTCACCCAAAAAGAAGAAACTCAATTTTACATCAATGACTTATTAATTGCTCTGCCTGATGATTGGGATCCCAATGAACCTATACCAGACACATGGATGTCAGAAAGCAAACTAACATCTCTTGCTAAAAATGAGCTTGCCAATGACTTGACTCTCGATCAAGAACAAGAACTCAAAGATGACTCAAATCTTGTTCAAGACGAAAATCTCGACTACCAAGAATAAGTCATCGATACTTTAGAGAATAATCCGCCTAATCCAGCATCTAAAGTGCCTGATTCTTGTCGTCCCAAAAGAGCATCAAGCTTAACTTGGTCAAACAAAAGAGATGCGCCAGCCTGAACTGAGGTTGAATTTACGATCGAACCAGACAGTTCTTGACCTGCCAATTTTAGTTTTTCCTGATGAATTATAACGGATTGAGACAATGAACCTCGAAAAGCTAACCAATCCTTAACTTGTCTTTCAACACCCATGACAATAGGAAGTCGATCCCTTTTTAGGTTTCCAGAAACGGCCTCTCCCCCTTTATCTTCAACATCAAACTCTGTACTCTCATAACTTACGCTAAAAAACCATTGGTCCTTTTCATTCAAAGGAGTCACTTTTGCCCATCCTAACACATAATTCTTTAATGCAACACTATACTTCATGCTTGAAGTC
>CAYMLA010000267.1:1845-4281 GCA_964390785.1 uncultured Bdellovibrionales bacterium
TGAAGTCTCTTGTCGACTCACATCAACCGACGTTAATAAAATTGAAGAAAAAACTTGACCAACTGGTAAATGAAAAGTTCCTCCAACTTTAAAGCCAAGGTTTCCAGTAAAGCTGTCCTTTTCATAAGCCACTTCCGTCGGATTTGATGTCGCATCATAAGTGTAAGACCCTTGTGCGGTGTTTTGCAAACTAACGATTGAATACAGCTCCCATTGATCAGTTAATAAACCCAAACGCAATCCCAATGTTCGCTCTTCTAAACGATCTGAACCAATCCCCTTTTCATTCTGAGAAAAATAAAAACTTGCCCCCCACGTTTTCCACGATTGCTTAGCGTAGAACACTTCAAAAGCATTATCTGGAAATAAAAATCGACGATAAGCATTTTCACTCAAAAGCAAGCCTGACAAATTTCTTAACATCGTTGATGTCAAACTTCGATGACCAAAATAAAGTCCAAATTTTCCTTCCCTCAATGAATAAACCATACCTCCTTCAGACTTAGGAGTATAGAGCGTATCTGATTTGAAAGTTAATTCATTCACATCAATGGAAGAAGGAACTGTTGTGCTCCCATCCCCACCCCACTCAAAAACAGCCGAATCATCTATTTTTGTAAGATAAGCCGGATTTAAAAAAATGCTTCGAAAATCAAAAATATACTCAGAGCCTGAAGAACTCTGTCCTAAAGATTCCAAACGAGCCTTAGAAGCAAAAATGGATTGAGTTCCCAATAACAAAAATAAAATAACTAGCAATTGCTTTAATAACATCTTTCCCCCTTGAATAAAATAGTGGCTGCTGCAAAACAGCCAACTGCAAAACAACCATTAAATAGATTGATAATAAAAACAGTCTTTTTTATGCAACCATCACTTTATTAAATCAAACAAATTATTATTAACTTGGAGCTCCAGAAATAAAAAAGGTGACCCAAAGCTTTTTTTACTCTGGCTCACCTGGAATAAGAAGGTTTGCTCGATTGTATAGATCGAAAAGAGGTGTCCAATTTTTTACCTGCTCAGTAACTATGTCTTGAGCAAATTCATAATTCCAATTTGCCATTTCATTTAGCGAATAGACTTGATTTAATTTTTTAACGATATAATAACCCAAACAGTATCCTGCCCTTTTAGGAATTAAAGGATTATTAGAGCTTATCAAAAACCAACGAGCGTATTTTTCTTGACTACCATTGTCGGAAACTTTTGTATTCACATCTTTAGCAAATTCAGTCATAAGAAAATCTAAATTTGGAGGACACTCTTCTGCCAGAATTCTATCCATAAAAGCCTCATCCAAGCTTGATGTTGGGTTGAGAACAAAACTTATGTAAGTAGCTAGTCCCTCATTCCAGGCCGCATTGGCTAGAGTAGCTTTTTCTATAAAGTTAAGCCCATTGGCTCCTTGCTTCTCATTATGATAAATATGAAATAATTCATGCAAATAAAATACATCATCAGAGTGAACGTAATACATTCCCTTAAAAGATTCAGGAAAGGTTTGCAAATAAGCAATCATATCCAAGCCAAATGCTAATATAGGTTTCGAATTAATCTGGGTTCCTTGTCCGTTAAAACGTAAAAGAACGGGAGCTCCGAAAATCTTTACTTCATTAAAATTTGAGTCTGGAAAGTGTTTTTTGAAATTTTTCAATTGATTAGAAATTACTGAGTTAAAATAAAAAAAACGCTTTTGAAGTTCTGTATGAATTTCAGGAAGACTCTGAAACAATTTTTTTGCTGATTTTTCCTTTCGCAATTTCCAGTCATGTGATTCAAATTTATTATGTACAACTTGGGAATAGAATTCAGAATGTTCAGATTCAATGTATTTGTCCCATTGATTTAGTTGCTCATCAAAATCTTTACCCTGAGCGGCAACCCAGAACTGTTCATAGCTAGACTGCAAATTAATGATGGTTGGATCTTCCGCACTGACTGAGCTAAGTTTTGCAAACGAAACAATCCAAAAAAGTACAAATAAAAGAAATATCTTCGCACATCGAGTCGTCATGTCATTGATCCCTTTCTAGAAAAAGGTAATTCTTAGTTAAAATTGAATAATAATACAATTATGACAGAAGCTTACAGTTATAGGTTATTAGTTGTCAATTTGTTAAACGTCATATTGATCCCGAAAGCACAATAGTAACTGACGGACTTAAAAGTTACTGCGGAGTTGATGATTTTGGATACATTCACAACCCCATTAAAAACCCTATAGACCCACTTTGAGAAAATATTATTTTAGTAAAAGATATTAAACTCAGGCTTAAGATTTAATCCAATTTGACTAACAATCAACCTTTGACCTAAAAATATTTCAATGGATGAAGAGCCATAAAATATTTCAACAAAACAATGACAAAGCCATTTAAATGGACTTATACCAAAATGGTATTGGCATAATGCAGAAAAATGTCGAAGGACTTA
>CAYMLA010000268.1:0-4264 GCA_964390785.1 uncultured Bdellovibrionales bacterium
TGACGCAGATTTCACTTGTTGTCTGTTGAATTAGTTTTTTTATCAAAAGCTAAGTGATATAAAACTTCCAAATTTTGGATAGAGTTTATTATTTGATTCACTAAGAGAGGTAAGCCCAAAGGAGCGATCGACAGATTCTAAAGAAACATATCCCCCAATGTCGTAGCGTTTTGACCAATGATAGTAGAGGTAAGCGACATTTGTAATTGATTTTGTTTCAGCAAAGTAGTCGCCTTCATAATGAAGCTTAGAATAAAGAAGAGAATATTGCACATCCCATTTGTCCCATAAAAATAATTTAAGATTGGCGCGAAAAGTTGAAAAATCAAATTTTCTTTTTCCTTGCTCGACTTCTTCATAAGTTAAGTCATCATCGGCGCTGTTGAGTTGACTAAAACCAAAGATAAGATCTAAATCAAATAAATGGTTATGATAACTTAACCCCACACGAGGAAGAGAAATTCCAAGCTGAATAAGATCGTCATTATAAAATAAGCTGCCATGAGTTAATCCAGATAGAAAAAACATAAATGACCAATAGCCAAAATCTAAGCCAAGTTCAAGCATGAGCGCTTCATTCATTAGAAAGTCATTTTCTGTAAAGTCAGACTTTTTTCGATTGTAATTTTTGCCGACTAAAGCAATATTGGGATCGGCAAACATGTTCATGTGAAAGTAAGAAGCTTTAAAGCCATAAAAAAATTGATTTTGAGGCTCTTCATGAACGGAATATTCAAGAGGGCCGACGCCTGTTTTAAAAATATGTTGATATGAAAACGGTTCTGAGCCGCTTTGATTGGATAAAAAGGGCAAAAAATTATTCGGTCGATTTGATGTTGTTCCATGTCTCCCACCAAAATTGTACCATGTTCCAAGACTATTTTCTGTTTTGTAAATCAAGGGAACGGGATAAAACATTTGTTCAGATTGGTATTTTTTAATCTTTTCATGGCCGATTTGAAGTCGATCCATCTCTTTTTTAATAACGATTGGATCGCTTAAAACTTGTTGAGGATAGGTTTTATTTACAGAGCGAGAAGCTTTTAATTTTTTTACTCCATCATTTAAAGGGCAATTTCTAAATGTATAGGGATGAATGAATTCATATCCGGAAGGCTCATTAAAATCAAAATGAAATTTATTTTTATTTTTTATTTTAACAATTTCCCAAATGCTTTTTCGATCAATAACAACTTCATGTCCTTCAAGTGTTAAAATTGAAATTTTTTCGTCAGTAAAGTCAATGGGCCATCCTTTAACAAGATCAACAATTTTATGATTGATGTTGGTTTTAAATATTAAAAAGGGAGATTTAATTACAACGCGATCTCTTATAGGAACAACATTGAGAGGGTAATAAGAGAGATAAATAACTTCATATCTAGGGATATTTAAAACATTTCCTGAAAGAGTTAAAAACTCAATTTCAAATGCATTAACGTTGAGAATAAGTCCAATTTCACGTTTACATGAAGCTAAATAGAGTGCGTTTAAATTTGCAGAGTAAACATGGGGTGTAAAAAGTAGAAAACAAGAAAACAGACAAAAGGCAACAAAAGAAAAAATCACTTTAACAAAAATTGAAGATAACAAAATTCGAAGAGAATAAAGATTTAAAATATAGGTCTTAGAAAATAAGCTCAAAAACACCTCCGTAGACGACTTGATTTCCTTCCGTTGTTTCATTAACAGTTCCGAGGTCGACTTCGTATCGATCAATAAAAGTTTTTACAAAGCCCTTAACGCTGACATATTCTCCAAAAGTGTTTTTTACATAAGCAGTTGTATTAAATTTATTAAAAGTAAATGACTGGTCTTCACCAGATTCCAGTTTTTCATTGTACTCTCCGATCCAAACAAGACTATCAAGACCGACTTGAAAATATTCAGATAAGAAAATGTTTATGCCCCCCCTAATAAAGTATGTTTTAAAATCAAATCTGTTAACAATTTCTTCGACACTCACGGTATCAGAAATGCTAATTTGATAATCATTTAGACTTTTACTTTGATAATCCGTCATTGAAAAAAGGGCAAAAACGTCCCAGTTTTTCTTAATGTATCTTAGTCGAAAGATGGGGCTTGCTTGAGAGGCTAAAATTTCTCTATACTCGTTTTTAGCTTGTAAAAGAAAAATAGGATAGTAATTTCCAAATGAAAATGAAAAATGTCCCCAGTCAAGTCCCATAAAAGCCAAATAGTTTAAACTACTGATTGCACGTATTCGACCAGACTCAAAATTTGTTCCAATATCAGGGATGTTTTCAAAAGTAAGATTGCTAAACAGTGGTGTAAAGAATTCTGTTCCTGCAGGTAGGGCGCGAAGGTTGCCAACAAAGGCACCATGAAAAATATGGGATTTTAATTCGGAACTAAATAAAAATTGAGGTTCAATATTAGATCCCAATGGGGTTTCTTGGGTGCCAAAGACATTATAACTTTGAAATCGATAGGGTTCTCCTGTTGACCATCGAAAGTACCATGAAAGAGAATTTTCATTAATGCCATCAGTGGGTTCATAAAAATGAAAACCCATTCTTGTGTTTTTTTCAAACAAATAAGGTTTAGCATAAAGGTAAGTTCGCTCTTCATAACTTCTTATTTTTTCAAAACCATCAGAAAAATTAGATAGAAATTCAGTGATTCTAATTTTGTCCCCTAAAACTCGAAGAGGAAGAACAAGATTGCGTTTTGAGGACTGAGAAATAGAGCAGTGACCTGAAAGGTCACCAAGAGAGAAATGAAGTTGTTCTGAGTTTAATGAGAAGTTCTCTGTTTTGACTTCTTTGCGGAGGGGGCGAATTTTAGAAATGCTGTACATATCAAAAATATGAGTTTTTCCATGAACGTCATAAAAGAGCACTAAATCATCTAAGAATCTTACTGGCCATCCGATATGTTGCTTTATGCCATCTTCACCAAGATTAACAATTCGCATATTGGATTTTAAAATGTCATCAGTATAAATTTTTGAAATTGGATTTTCATGAGTATTATAGATTAAAATATAATCTAAACGATCTCTTTTAACTTTTTTAGATTTTCCTGAGATTGTTAATAATTCAACATTTTCATCGTCGACGAAAATAAAAATTCCAGTTATCACAGCACAATCATTGGTGACTAAAGTATAAATTTCAGCAGAATGGCTTTTAGGTATAATAAGGACGAAAATAAAGAAAAGACTTAAAAATTTAAAATTGAATGATTTTATAAATCTTATTAACATTTCAATAGGATAAAAGAATTGTTCAAATTAACAAGAGCTTTTTGGCGGGATGCCAACAGGCGTTATTGGGGAGACAGTTCTACGCAAAAACTCATCCCTCAATGAATTCAATAGCCTTTTTTTACCAATTAAAAATTTATATAGAATAGAAAGGAGGAAAAAGTGAGCAAAGACAGGGAGGGTAGCATTTTGTAAACTGGATTTTTCATGCGAATATGAGTTACAAGTGCAGCGGCCATTAAAAATATGATTCCACTCGATCCTAATAAAATTATCAAAGTGTTTTCGTTAAAAAGCATGACGGCAAAAGAAATTTTTAAAATACCCACCAAATCACGTAACCACTCAGGAATTTGATATAACTGAAACTCCTGTTTTATATTATCGTAACGGACGACCCAAACATAAAGGATAGAAACTAAAACAATAATTTTAAACACTTCTGATAAATCAATTAATAATTCCATAAACCTAACTTCCATACGATTTGTTATTTTTTTTAAAAAACAAGCTTATATGATCTTTATTGAACTTCAAAGAAAAATATCAAATTATTTAGAAAAGTAAGAACATTAAAAAACCAAATGAACTTAAAAAAATAAATCTAGTTCGAATCGCTACAAAAACAATTTATAAAAAAATGATTGATAATTTCCGTGAATTATCAGTGGAGAATAGAATCGAGCAACCATGTTGAGCCCATCTAAATCAAAAAGATTCTGGTACAGAGGAGAGAGCTATCCGACACAAGTCAAAATAAACCTTTTGTTTCTAAACTTGTATTTTTTTCACGTCTTACTGTTTTTGTTTATTTTGTTAAATTATTGATACTGTTGCTTTATTTTAATTTATTTAATTGTTTTTTGTTAACAAATGTTAACAAAAAAACTCTTTAATAGTTGACCAATCATCCATTCCAAAATATCTCTACTGGAAACAACCAACGAGGTAAAATAATGAAAACTCTTTTTGAGTATACTGACTACCGCCAATTCCTCAATGATTATTACAAAAGGAAAAAGGTAAATTCACGGC
>CAYMLA010000269.1:0-4239 GCA_964390785.1 uncultured Bdellovibrionales bacterium
ATGCGATGTATATCTGTGCCGGGCTTGTGATTATTTTATGGGTCGTTTTAGCGGGGTAAAAAATGTTGTTATCAATTTTAGTGTTTATGCCAATTGCTTTTATTTTTATTATTTTGTTTTTTAAACAAGAACAGATCATTAAAGGGCTTTCACTTTTTTTTGCCGGGTTTCAATTTCTATTTAGTTTTTTTATTTTATTTGCATTTGATAAAACAACAGCCAGCCTACAGCTTGTAGAAAAACACGAATGGATTTCTCGGTATGGGATTTCGTATTTTTTAGGGATTGATGGAATTTCTGTCTGGTTGGTGATGTTGACAACATTTTTTTTGCCCATTGTTGTTTTATCGAGTTGGAACAGCATAACAAGCAGAGTTAAGTTGTTTCATATTATGTTGTTTGTGTTGCAAACGGCGATGTTAGGCACGTTTTTGGCGATGGATTTGGTTTTGTTTTTTGTGTTTTGGGAGCTCACCTTAGTTCCGATGTACTTTATTATTGGAATATGGGGTGGCCCTCGACGAATTTATGCAGCAATCAAGCTTTTTATATTTACAATGGCAGGCTCTATTTTTATGCTTCTTGGAATTGTTTATTTGATGTTTTTATCGATAGACGTAACTGGAACGGTGAGTTCAAACCTTCTTCACCTTTATCAAATCAGCATACCGTTTAGCTCAGAGCATTTTATTAATCCACAAAATCTTTTGTTTTTTTCCTTTTGTTTGGCTTTTGCAGTTAAGGTTCCTTTATTTCCGTTTCACACATGGTTGCCCGATGCTCACGTTGAAGCTCCGACTCCAGGTTCAGTCTTGCTTGCTGCAATTTTGTTAAAGTTAGGAACATATGGCTTTCTTCGATTTGTAATTCCGTTATTTCCTGAAGCCGTACAGCATTGGTCGTGGCTTTTGCTTTTGATTGGAGTCATTGGAATTATATATGGAGCTCTTGTGGCAATGGTTCAGCCAGACATAAAAAAACTGGTTGCTTATTCTTCTGTTTCACACATGGGGTATGTCATCGTTGGTTTGTTTGCGATGAATGTTTATGGGTTAACGGGCGGTCTTTATCAAATGCTTAATCACGCCATTAGTACGGGCGCCTTGTTTATTTTAGTTGGAATAATTTATGAACGTGTACACGATCGCCAGATTGTTAAATATGGAGGATTAGCAACAATTTTGCCCTTGTTTTCGTTGTATTTTTTCCTTGTTTTATTGTCGAGCATTGCCGTTCCTGCAACAAATGGATTTATCGGAGAATTTTTAATTTTACTTGGTTTGTTTGAGCAGTCATGGGGATTCACGTTGCTTGCTGTTGTGGGAGTGATTTTGGGAGCGGTCTATATGTTGTGGGCTTATAAGAGGATGTTTTTTGGTCCGGTTTCTTCATTTTTGGAGTCGTTTAAAAATTTAAAGCAAATGGATTTAACTTTAAGAGAAAAAATCATTCTTGTTCCTTTGGTGGTATTGATTTTTTGGATGGGTTTGTTTCCCAATCAATTTTTGAGTTGGTCAAAGGTGAGCATTGATCATTTGGTTAATAACAAAAGTCATTATAAGCTTGATTGGGTGGGCTCTTCGACGGATTTTAGATCCAAGACAAAGCTTATTGTGTTTGAAAAAAATATTTTTGAGCAAAGGAAATAAAGATGGAAGCCGTGCGTTTTGGATTAAAAGAGTTTTTGCTTTTACTTCCTATTATTTCGCTATTTATTGTTAGCCTTGTTCCGTTTTTGATTAAAGTGACAAGAAACAACAAAGAGTTTAGTCCAACGGCTTTGTTTTTATTGGCAAGCCTTGGTTTTTTAATGTCATTAGGATTTTTTATTGTGTTTGCAGGGGGGACAAGCGGAATCTTTGCTGACATGATAGCCTTTGATGGATTGACGTTGGGTTTTTCTTGTTTGGTTTTGGTTTTAATGTTTTTTATTGCCGGTTTAACGGTTGAGAGCGTGAGTTTAGATAAAAGACAAATGTCCGAAATTATGTTTTTATTGATCAATTCGGCGATTGGAGCGTTGATTTTAATTAGTGCCAATGACTTGTTGCTTGTTTTTATTGGCTTAGAAATGATGTCGTTTCCGCTTTATATTTTAATTGCCATGAGCAAAGAGACGACGTTGGCAAAAGAAGCCGCCATTAAGTATTTCATTCTAGGCGGACTCGCTTCGGCAATTTTTCTTTTTGGAGTTGCTCTTCTTTTTGGAATTGCAGGAACAACGTCTATTCCTCAGCTTTTTGAGCGAGCACCACAACTTGTTTTAACAGAACGATTGTTGGTTGTTGGTTTTGTTATGATTATTGTTGGATTTTGTTTTAAGGTTTCTATTTTCCCTTTTTATTTTTGGACTCCCGATGTTTATCAGGGCGCACCAACGGTGATTACAACGTATATGGCTTCAGTCATAAAAATTGCGTCGTTTGCGGCGTTTCTTCGCTTTATGTTTAATGAGGCCATTGTTGAGTATTTTAAACTTGCAGATCTTATTCAGTGGCTTGCTGTTTTAACTTTGCTGGCCGGAAATTTAGCGGCATTAATTCAGAATAATTTTAAACGAATGCTGGCTTATTCAAGCATTGCCCACTCTGGGTTTGCTCTTATTGCGCTGGTGGCAGCCTCCATTGGAACAGACATGGGGTTGGGCTCAACAAGTTTAGTTTTTTATTTGTTTTCCTATTCTGTTATGACGGTGGGTATTTTTGGAGTTGTTGCGCTGCTTGAGCGTTCTGAGAATGATTTGGTATCGATTGAAGATCTAAAAGGTCTTTCAAGTAAGCATCCGCTTCTTTCTTTTTGTTTAATGATTTTTTTATTAAGTCTTGCCGGCATTCCTCCAACGTTGGGGTTTTTCGGAAAATTCTATGTTTTTATTGCTGCAATTGGTGAGGGGTTAATTTGGTTAGCGGTTTGGGGCGTGATTAATTCGCTTATTGCTGTTTATTACTATTTGAGGCCTGTCGTTTATATGTATTTACTTGAAAAAGAGGGTGAGATTTTAATTAACAAAGGCCGCCTTACTCGAATTTCTGTTTTTGTTTCGACGGTTGTTATTATTGTATTTGGACTTTATTCGTCTCCGATTCTTAAGTTATTTGAAGGAGCCATTCGCGGGTTGTTTTAATTAAGATCGTTAATTCGATCAGAGATCATCTTTTATAAATCATGTTTTCGTAAAGCAGAAATTGTTGAGCGAAAGCCACAGCGAATGATTTTTCTTAAGATAGAAGGACTAAGGCTAAAGTGATCATAAAAAAACATATCGGCGTCTTGAGGGTCTGGATGGATATAGAGGTAATCGACTTCAGGGCGATAGCCAATTCGATCACAAATGATTTTAAGGACTTTATCTCGGTGTTCTTCTGGTAAGCCGACTTGGTGAAAATATCCATTTATAGCGTTATAAATTTGTTGATAAGAATGCTGTTGAGTTCGATGCTTTTGAATTTTTTGTTCGATCACTTGATAGAGAGCTTGATTAAGAATAACAGGAATTCCATATTTATGGAGGCTTCCGATTTCAGAATTATAGGTGTAAGGCTGTACAGAATAGCTCGAAATAACAAGGTCAGCACCATTATCAACAGCAACATGAGTGGAGAGCGTTTCTTGAGTTTCTCCATCAAAAAAATAAACGTTTTCGAGTTGATCGTTCTTTATTGAATAGGGTGCAAAAACGGGAGGAAGAGAGGCAGAAGCAGCCACCGCACTGCTGATTGTTGCGTAATGGGTATATTCAATATTTGGAGAATGAGGAAAATCATTTTTAGCACAGAAAATAATTTTTTGAGGGCGGTTAAGTTCAGAACAAACAATAAAAAGCTGAGACTTTAGTTTTTCAAAATCGTTTTCAATCAAGACATGGCGGCGAAGATATTTTTCAAGACCTTTGGTGGTAAAGAAGCCGTTAATTTTAAAGCCGTTTTTGATAAGAGCTTCAACGCCTCCCGTCCAAATTGATTTGGTTCGCAAATAGTTTGGAATAAACTTAATAAAATTACCGCCGTTGAGACTAAACATGGATCGATAAGTTAATGGTTTTAAGCGTGAAGATTCGCTGATAAAATCTGAAAAATCTTTTTGTCCAGAACCGACTTCAAAAGCATGAATAAGAGCTTCTAGGCTATATCCCGCAGCTAAGATGGTGCCAATGACCGCTCCTGCAGAAGTGCCAACATAAAGAGAGATACTGAGTTTTTCGTGATCGTCGTCTGTCGTATCGCCAAGAACCTTAAAGCC
>CAYMLA010000270.1:0-2896 GCA_964390785.1 uncultured Bdellovibrionales bacterium
AAATTGTTTATCATGAATAAAATGTGAAGAAACAGAAACGACGTCAGCAAGAGCATCAAATTTTTTATCAACGAGTTTGTCAGTGAAATTGATATAAATTGGGTTAAATTCATCAAGAGAAGCATTGCTGCAGTAAATGCCAATCCCTTTTTGGCTAATGTCTGTGCATTGAACTTTTTGTAGATTGCCATTGTAAAAAATTAAAATAGGATTAGTGTGTTTTAAACGCTTGAAAGCGCGACGATAAAACACTCGAGTGATTTTATCATCGTCTTTGATCTGTTTAAAATTTTTAATGGCAGCGGGTTCAAAATCGGGTTGTTCAGCAATTTTTTTCCATAAGAAATCACGTGTGTTTTGTATTAAGTCATATTCATTGAGTGAACCTGATTGAAGCATAAGTAAGACTTCAAAAAAAGTAAAAGGGCCTTTAGATTTTGCGCCCTCGGCAATGTGCCATTGAGTTTGAATTGGTTTAGGGCCTTCCTCTTTTACAACAAGGGGTTTTAACTTAACCTCATGATTAAAGGAGTGGGAGGATGGAGTGAGAATATTTTCAATTTGAAGATTGTCTGGAAATAATTTTTTTGTCGCTTTTTCTAGGCCATCAGAGGCGAGTCCTATAGGAACATGTTCTTTTGGTTTTTCTATTTTGGATTGTTGAGAAAAAGGTGAGTTATCAAAAAAATCGGGATGATTAACAATAGAAGTCCATTGCTGAGTTGATTCATCTAAGACGTCATAATCTAATGAAATATTGCCTGACGAAATTTGATCCATAATATCCTTAAGAGTCAAAGGGCCAAAATGATTTGTTCCGTCAGAGATATAGTATTTTTTCATTTCTTTTAAAGATTAGTCTTTCTAAAATATTTTGGCAAGAAGAAGATGATTAGAACGTTTAATCCCTGAAAAGAGATAAGTTTTATTCCGTACTAATGTCTAATGAGTGGTAGCTGAAAAAGAGCCAACTTAAAACCAAATGAGATCAATGGAATCAAAAACTGGAAGATTTTGGTTAAGAAAAATTATTTTATATTCATCATAATCGGTTCCACAATCGATGGTTAGACCAATTGGTTTTTTATATTCATTAGCAAGATGTCGAATCGTTTGAGCAAAAGACTCAATTTTGTTTTTATCATTTGAATTGAGCATTGGAGTAAGGGGAACAAGACCAAGCACAATAAACTGAGTTTTTGTATTCAAAATTGTTTTTAGGCACTCAATCCAGACTGTTTCATTGGCCATTGGAGTTAAATCAAGAGGGAGTTTGCTTGAAACCAAGTGATTCATTTTAAGGTTTTCAAGGCATTGAGCGAGACGAGTTTCTTCTTCTAAGCTGAGGCTATAAGGTGAGAAATTAAATTCAGTTTTAAATAAATCAATTTGATCAGAAAAAGCAACTGCTTCATAGCCGGCATTGGCAATGATAGAAATTAGCCCCTTCCAATGAGATTGTTCTGGATAACAGGAAAGCCATTGAAGTGCAGCATTAAATTGAGATAGAGTAGAGCAAAACAATGCGCCAGATTGCTTTAAAGTTTTTTTGAGTAAGGCAAAATCATTAGCCATAGCTCCTGTGTGACCAGCAGCCGCTTTTTGTCCAATTTCAGTTTGGCCACCTTTGTAAAAAAGAACTGATTTTCTATACTGTTTGGCTTTTTGAATGGCTTGGGAAAGTTGGTTGATTTCTCCCGTATTAAAGCCTTCGGCGTAAATGGCAAATGTATTCAGTGTTGGATCTTCTGCTAAAAAAGAAAGCATGTCATGAATTTTTACGTCAATCTGATTGCCAATACTGATTCCATATTTAATGGAAAGTTTCGAATTTTTTGATAGGCGTGTAATTAAAAAAGCTCCACTTTGACTAATAAGCGCCGTTTGAGCTGAAGAATTCCAATTGAGAGAAAGTTTTTCAGGAGGAATAAATAGAGTTGATAACTGAAGTTGTGAATGTATAAATCCTAAACCGTTTGGGCCTAAGACGAGAGGAGTCCATTCATGATTTATTCGATTCTTTAATAAAAGGTCATTTAGTTTTTGACCAAAGAAAGAATGATCTGCGCTGTCTCCAATTCCGCCAGAAACGATATACACAATATGGGCTCCCCCTTTTTGTGTGCATAATTGTTCAATAAGTTCAATAACTTGAGGGGCTGGAATGGCAACAATAAGAATATCAATTGGATTATTTTTTAATTCTTCAATCGTTTTTATACAAGAAATGCCTAAAATTTTTTCGTGTTTATGACTGATGATTTTAACATTGTTTTTTGTGATTTTTGAATCAAGAATATTTTCTAAAATGGTTCGTCCAATAGATCCAGGTTTTTCTGAGGCTCCAATGAGTCCAATTGTTTTTGGATAGAAAAAACTAATCAATTGATTTTTGAAAAAGTCTGTTTGAATTTTATTAAAAAATGGAGTTGCTGTATTTTTTCCAACTCCATCAAGAGCAATCAATTGTTTATTGGAATCAATAACAAGAGGGTTGATTTCCAAAAAACCAATTTCTTTTTTGTCTAGATAGTGAGGAATAGTCCAAATTTTTTCAAAAAATAATTTTAACTCATTTTCTGAAAGAATGGGATTGATTGCTCTTATTTTTCCAGTCCAGAGAGAAAATAAAAAATGACTTTTGAATTCTTCAAAAGCATTCTCTGCTGAAAAAAAATCAATAGGCCAATTTAAAACTGAATTTTTAATGTGTTTTGACCAGTTTTCAGTTTGTACTCCCCCAATTCCAAAAGAAATAACCCACCCTGTTGATGAGTCACGATTAAAGCTTAACAAAGCTTCGCTTGGATGACCTAAAAACGTGTGAAAGTCAATTTTTTCACAAAGAAGTGCATAGTCCCAAGAGAAATGAAGGCTTACCTTAGCCTTCATTTTT
>CAYMLA010000270.1:2906-4232 GCA_964390785.1 uncultured Bdellovibrionales bacterium
ATTTCCTTTGCGCCTTGGTAGTCGTTGATATCGATTTTTATAAAAGACTCTTTGAGTTTGGTTTTTGAGTAATTAAAGAAGATCAATCCGTCATGATCAGATTTGTGCCAAAGGTTTTCCGCATTTGCTTTAAGAACCACCTTTGTATTTTCTGAAAAGAATTCATCAGAGTCTTCAGATAGAGGTGTGAGATCATTTATAACAAAACGTTTGGGTGTTTTAATTCCAACGTAATCCAATATGTCATAGACTTCATTTTCAGAAATAAACATTACTTAATTCGTTCTCCACCAAATTCAACATTAAAGATCCATCCAACCACTTCTCCAATTTCTAGAGTTTTTCTTGGATAAAACTTGCCTCCATATGCTGATGATCCTTTTTGGAAGGGTAAATCTTGAGATTCAAGCATTTTGCTGGCTCTCATTTTCCAAAGTTTCATATTTATAGGTCTTAAATCAACCCAACCTTTTGTCGCCCATTTATTAATGTCATCATAGGATGTGACATTGACTTTTGGATCAACTTTGGATTCGGGTATATTAATTTTTGGTCCTCTCAAAAGGGTTTTTCCATCACTTAATAAAATCGCAAGTCCTAGAGAGGTGATCATATCTTTTATTTCATTTTCTTTAATGAAATTTTCAATTCGACTTGAAATTTGTTCAGGAGATAATTCAGAATCAGCTAAGTCAGTTAGTTTTGGATAAAATTGTTTAAGCAAATAAGTTTCATAGAGCAATTTAGAAAGCTGTGGAGGGCCAAGTTCTCCAATGGCAACACTTGGAATGTTTTCTTGTTTTTCAAGAATAGACATTTGTTCAATTGCATTTTGTCTGACATAGCCAGCTCGATAGCTTGGGTCCATAATTGATCCATCAATTGCTGCAATAACATCTTTACCAGTACTATTTCCACAAATTTCAAATATTACATTTTTTGCAATTTCTTCTGGAGTAACAAATTCCATTTGATCCATATAAGTGATGGCTTCAAATTCACCTCGTGTGAAAAAACCATTTTCTCCGGTATCAATCCCAATAAGTTCCATTTGATTTTTTTTGGTGTAACTGTCAGGGCTTTGGCGGACTTCAAGGCAATCTCCAAGCTTTTCAGTTTTTGAGTTGCAAATAAAAACAGGTTGTCCAAATTTGGTGGTTTTCTTTTTAAGAACATCTTTATAACCAATCATTGCACCAGGTTTTATTTCTTTAATAATAGGGCCTTCTGATCGAGCAAGAAGAAAAAGTAATCCCGTGTGCGCAAATCCAACAGATGATTTTGCCATTAAAGAAAAACTGGGTTTATCTTCACCATGAGTGTAAG
>CAYMLA010000271.1:0-4214 GCA_964390785.1 uncultured Bdellovibrionales bacterium
TTGCGTAATGATAAATTTGCTTAAAAAAACAAGATCTGAGAGTCTTATAGTATAAGACTTTACCAAATGAGCCATTCTGTTTTAAGGTGAAGAGCTTGGAGTAAAATATTGACGACCAAGCCAGCAAGTAAATCATCAGCAAAAACTCCAACAGCTCCCTTGACATTTTTATCTATGTAAGAAATGGGAAAGGGTTTAACTATGTCAAAAAAACGGAAAAGCATAAAGCCGAGAAGGAGGCTTTGCCACGTCAAAGGAAGCCAGAACATGGCTATCAAGAATCCAACCACTTCATCAAGAACGACTTCAGAAGGGTCATTTTGCTTTGAATCGATAAGATAAAGCTGAACAATAAATAAAAATAAAAAAATAATGCCAAAAATAAAGATGAGTTTTTCTAAGTAGGCTAAGTGAGTGTTTATCCAGATTAAAGGAATAGCTAAAAGAGTGCCAAAAGTGCCAGGAGCAAAAGGCAAATAACCCAAGTAACAACCCGTAGCTAAAAATGGAATTAGTTTTTCTTTCAAATGGCACATCTCCATTAAATCTATTTTGCAACAAGCACTATATATATTGAGGAGAGGCTGTCGGCAAGGAAACTGCTCTGATGTCACTGCGCGTATAAATTTGGCTGTTTTTGCAGCATCCACTATTTAAAAAAACAAAATTTTAAGGCTATACTATGTAATTATGTTTAAAGATGAGCGAGAAAAAGAATTCCATAAAGCAAAAGAAAAATTGATTGATTATCTTTCTCGAAGGGATCATTCCGAATTAGAATTGCGTCAAAAAATGTCACGTTTTTTTGACTTATCAATCATAGAACAAGTCATTGACTGGGTTAAAGAACGAAAGTTGTTGCCAAGTAATGATGAATTGTCAAAACAAATAATTAGGCGATTAGAAAAGAAAAATAAAAGTTTTCAATATATCGTAAAATATTTAAAAGAAAGAGGGCTTCCAAGTGGACATTTTGATCAAGAAAAAGAAATTCAAAAAGCCATGACATTACTCTTGACTCAAGGTAAGTCTAAATTAGAAAGAGAAAAAAAAATTCGTTTTCTCGTGTATAGAGGTTTTGATCGAGAGACGATAAGAAGGGTGATTTATGAAAAGCCATGAGTTAAGAGAGGCGTTTGTTCAATACTTTAAAAAGAATAAGCATGATTATATTTCAAGTTCTTCGTTGATTCCCTTTGAGGATCCGACTCTTTTATTTACAAATGCAGGAATGAATCAGTTTAAAAATGTATTTCTTGGTCATGAAAAATTAAATTGTTTAAGGGCTGTGACTCATCAAAAATGTGTTCGTGCCGGTGGCAAACACAACGATCTTGAAAATGTGGGGTTCACGGCTCGACATCATACTTTTTTTGAAATGTTGGGTAATTTTTCTTTTGGTGAATATTTTAAAAAAGAGGCGATTCATTTTTCATGGGATTTTTTAACGAATCAGCTCGGTCTATCAAAAGATCGACTCTATGTTTCTGTTTTTGAAACTGATGATGAAGCGGCTGAAATTTGGCGTAAGCAAGAGGGAGTTCCACAAGATCGAATATTTCGATTTGGAGAAAAAGATAATTTTTGGAGAATGGGAGACATTGGTCCTTGCGGGCCGAGTTCTGAAATATTTTATGATCACGGCTCGAAAGCAGGTTTGATTGATGATCCTTATAGAAATATTGTCGAAGGAACCGATCGTGTTGTTGAAATTTGGAATTTAGTTTTTATGCAATACTATGAGAAATCTCCCGGTGAGTTTATTAATTTACCGAATCCCTCCATTGATACAGGGGCAGGATTGGAACGAATTTCTGCCGTTTTACAAGGTCAACACAATAATTATATGACGGACTGTTTTTATCCTCTTATTGAAGTCGTGTCACAATTGACCGGAGTAGAAATTCCGACTGATTTTGAAGCGGATAAAAACAAGCGTCTTAAAGAAGTTTTGGCGTCAATGAGGGTGTTGGCTGATCATGCTAGAGCGATTGCGTTTTTGATTGCAGATGGAGTCATTCCTTCAAATGAGGGAAGAGGATATGTTTTAAGGAGAATTTTAAGAAGAGCCATTCGATATAATCGAACTTTGTCTGATCGTTTGGTATTAAAAAACCTAATCAATCAGGTTATTGAGTTAATGAAAGATCCTTACAAAGAATTAAATGATCGAAAAGAGGTTATTCTCACTTCTGTTGAAGATGAGGAAAAACGGTTTTTGCAGACTTTGGATCAAGGAACTCAAATTTTAAGTGAAGAATTTGATCGAATTAAAAAAAAGGGAGAGAGGTTTATTCAAGGAGATGTGGCTTTTAAGCTATATGATACTTACGGTTTTCCTGTTGATCTTACGGAGTTAATGGCTAAAGAAAAAAATTTAGAAGTTAATCGGATTGAATTTGAAAATTGCATGAATGAAGCTAAAAAGAGGTCTCAAGCTTCGAGAAAATTAGAGGTTAAGGTTCATAATGATTTATTGTTTAAGGAATTTATAGATAAAATTAGATCGACCAGTGAAAACACAAACTTTATAGGTTATGATCAATTAAATAGCGAAAGTCGAGTTTTATCGTTATTGATTAATGATAGGCTCACACAAAAAATTACTCAGGGAGAATCTGCTTTTATTGCCTTTGATCAAACTCCTTTTTATGCAGAAAGTGGGGGGCAGATTTCTGACTCCGGAGAGTTGATTTTCTCAAATGGAAAAGGAGTGATTGAATCTTGTTGTAAAATGGATGATTTTTTTATTCATGAAGTGCATTTAAAAGAAGGCCATTTAAGTGTTGGTGACTCGGTGTCTTTAAATGTAGATGTTCAAAAGAGAAAATTGATTATGCGCAATCATTCGGCGACTCATTTGCTTCATTCTGCTCTCAGAGAGGTTTTAGGGGAGCATGTTACTCAGGCCGGTTCAATGGTGCATTTTCAGCGTTTGCGTTTTGATTTTACTCATAATCATCCTATTACTTCAAAGCAATTGAAACAGATTGAAAACAAGGTGAATCAAAAAATTAGTGAAGACATAAAAATTGATGTAAAAAAAATGAGCTATGATGAAGCAATTAAAAGTGGAGCGATGGCATTATTTGGAGAAAAATATGGTGATCAAGTTCGTGTTGTTAAAATGAATGATTATTCAACGGAATTGTGTGGTGGAACTCATGTTGAACGCACATCACAGATTGGACTTTTTAAAATTGTTTCAGATCAAGGAGTGAGTGCCGGAATAAGAAGAATTGAAGCCTTAACATCAGATTGGGCATTACAGTATGTTTTACAACACGTTCAAGAACATCAATTGTCTCGAGCTCAGGCTGGCGGACAAGAGAGTTGGATGCAATTTTTAGGTTTAGACCAAAGTGGTGGTTCGCGATTTTATTTGCCTGATTGGATTGATAAGACAAAGGAAAGATTAAAATTATTGGAAAAAGAAATTCAGACCTTAAGGGGTAAAAGCATTGATGTTGATGTTTTTATTGATAATGCAGATCAAATCAAAGGGGTTCAAGGCAAAATGGTAAAAATGACTTTGGTTGATGTTTTATTTGATGATAGAAAACTATTGAGTGATATCGCGGATAAAGTGAAATCTCGATTAAAGTCTGCTGTTGTTCTTGTTGTTGGGAAAAGTGAAGAAAATGAGAATCATCCTGTTGTGGTTGCTGTTACAAAAGATCTTGTTTCTATTTATTCGGCAGGCAGCATTATGAAAAAATTTGTTCAGAAATTAGAAGGTAAAGGCGGGGGAAGACCTGATTTTGCTCAAGGCTCAATTCATAATCGAAAAGATATGGATATGGCCTATAGGGAACTTCTTGATTCTATTAAAAATTAGTTGGTATACTTTTATAATGAGTGGCTGTTTTGCAGCTTGCCTAAGTGGCTGCTGAAAAATAGTCAAATTTGAGGCGTGCGAGCTCAAATCGAACGAGTCGTTGTTGAAAATTGATTCCTGTTAAGGAATAAACAAAGTGGAGTTTGTATTATGAATTTTGACCCAAAAAAAGAATCATCTAATAAAAGAAGCTTTGGAATTCTTCCTGCTCGTAGACGTATTTTGCTTATTGATTTTAAGATTCAGTTAACTTTTTTAGGGTATGCTTTTTTCCTTACTGTTGTTTTGTCTTTTTTAATCAATTTAGCGGGGACTTTTGCTTTAGCCAAAGGTCATCTTTTTTTGTTTTCTGAAAGATTTTCTTATGGATTATCAA
>CAYMLA010000272.1:0-4209 GCA_964390785.1 uncultured Bdellovibrionales bacterium
CGCGCACTCCTCCCACAGCACCGGGCACAGATGGATGGCCCGTTTGCGCCCGGTCTGAAAATATCATTTTTTCAATGGTTGGTGTGAGTAAAATTATCCCTCCCCAAAAATATGTTCTTAAAAATATTTATTTGTCTTATTTTTACGGAGCAAAAATTGGAGTTTTAGGATTAAATGGTTCAGGGAAGTCGACCTTGTTGAGAATTATTGCAGGTGAAGATCAAAACTATGAAGGTGAACTGGTCCCCGCTCGTGACTATAAGGTTGGGTATCTTCAACAAGAGCCAGAATTAGATACAGATAAAACTGTTAAGGAAAATATTATTTCAGGACTCGGAGAATTATCGGTCTGGCTTCAAGAGTTTGATGAACTATCAGAAAGGCTTTGTGAAGACATTTCATCAGAGGAAATGGATCAGCTTTTGTCTCAACAGGGGGAGGTTCAAGAAAAAATTGAAAATGTTGATGGTTGGGAAATTGATCAAAAAATAAATATGGCAATGGAGGCTCTTCGTTGTCCTCCTGAAGATTCAGGTGTAGCCCATCTGTCTGGTGGAGAAAAAAGACGGGTTGCTTTATGTCGATTATTGATTAGCAATCCAGACATTTTACTTCTTGATGAGCCGACAAATCATTTGGATGCAGAATCTGTGGCTTGGTTGGAGCACTATTTGTCTCGATTTCCAGGCACTGTCATTGCCGTTACTCATGATCGCTATTTTCTAGATAATGTTGCAGGGTGGATTTTAGAGCTTGATCGAGGAGAAGGAATTCCATGGAAGGGGAATTACTCATCTTGGCTTGAGCAAAAAGAGCGTCGAATGGCGACAGAGCAACAAACAGAGTCCCGTCGTGTAAAGACATTAGAACGCGAACTTGAGTGGGTGCGAATGTCTCCTCGTGGACGTCAGGCAAAATCAAAGGCGCGTTTGTCTTCTTATGAAAGTCTTTTAAAAGAGGCAACACCAGACAAGTTAAAAGATCTTCAAATTTATATTCCCCCCGGTCCAAGGTTGGGTGAGAGTGTGATTGAAGCAAATCGTGTTTCAAAAGGCTATGATGGACATTTATTGATGGATAATATGAACTTTTTGATTCCGAGAGGAGCTATTGTGGGTGTGATTGGTCCAAATGGAGCAGGAAAAACAACATTATTTAGAATGATTACAGGTCAAGAAAAAGCAGATGATGGTGAGTTTAATGTTGGTTCAACGGTAAAAATGGCTTATGTCGATCAATCCAGAGAGTGTTTATCGGTAGAGAAAACGGTTTGGGAAGAAATTTCAGATAGCCATGATCTAATCTATTTGGGAAATCGAGAAGTGGCTTCTCGTGCTTATGTGTCTTGGTTTAATTTTTCAGGAACAAGTCAGCAGAAAAAAGTTCGAGATCTCTCGGGAGGCGAAAGAAATCGTGTTCAGCTTGCAAAAATGTTAAAACAAGGAGCAAATTTATTGCTTTTGGATGAGCCAACAAATGATCTTGATGTGAATACAATGAGGGCTCTTGAGGAGGCCTTGCTTAATTTTGGAGGTTCAGTGGTTGTCATTAGTCATGATCGATGGTTTTTAGATCGAATATGCACTCATATTTTGTCTTTTGAAGGAGAAAGTCGAGTTTTCTTTTTTAATGGGAATTATTCTGAATATGAAAAGGATCTCAAGGCTCGCCTTGGAGTAGATACGATTGTTCCAAGAAGGATTAAATATAGACAAATTCAATAATGACTGTGCCTCAGCTATTTTGCTGCGGCCACCATCTGTTCTATTGCCTTAGAAGATCCTTCAAGCTAAACCATTGGCAAATGCAGTTTTTAATTGAAATTAATTGTCTGATGGTCTTGTTTTGTTCTTCTGTTATCGTGGGGTTTAAATCAGGATGGAGTTTCTTTATTGTTTTTCTAAAGTGTTTTTGAACAACATTAAGCGTAATAAGTCGATTGGAGTCATCCAGATTTGTAAGTCTTATAAATTCATCTAAGATGAGTTTTTGTTTTGAATTCAACTTGTTCAAGTCGACCGAAGGCTCTGTCATTTCTATTTTGCTTGAATTCTTTATCTGGACTCTTTGTGTTTTTAAACAATATAAAAGATTGACCGCTTGGTTCCTAAAGAGTGGTTTTTGAGGACTTTGAATTTCTTTTACCCAGTCATTGAGACTTGATTGTAATTGGTCTTTTCTATTATTGAACGATTTTTCGTCAGCAGATTTGCTCTTATTAAGCTTTTCGAGGTAAATTTCTTGGAATGTTTGTGTTTTTTCCACAACACTTAATCGGTATTTTGTATTAAATTTTAAGTCTAAAAAAGGGCTGGATTTGAGGATAAGAGATTTTATTAAGGGAGAAAATGAATAGTTGAATTGATAATTTTTTAAGGATCTTTAGAAGAGTGAAAGGGGAGAGGAAGAGAAAAAAATCAATTGATGTAAAAAAAACAAATTTTTCCGTAGACAAAATAAAAATTCCAAGTAACACTATTAATGAAAATACGGTTTTGTTTAATATTTTTTTTAACCAAATTGCTTGGAGGAATCATGGCAAAAGCAAAGAAAAAAGTCGCTAAGAAAAAAGTCGCTAAGAAAGCGGCAAAGAAAAAAGTTACTAAAAAGGTAGCAAAGAAAAAAGTTGCTAAAAAGGTAGCAAAGAAAAAAGTTGCTAAGAAAGTGGCAAAGAAAAAAGTTGCTAAGAAAGCAGCAAAAAAAGTTACTAAAAAGGTAAAAAAAGTAAAAACAAAAAGAAAGCCTAATGAAGCTTTTATGCGTCCTTTAACTCCTAGTGACGCTTTAGCCGCTGTTGTTGGAAGCAAACCTCTTCCAAGAACTCAAGTTGTTAAGAAGTTGTGGGATTACATTAAGAAAAATAATTTACAAGACATTAAAAACAGAAGAAACATTAATGCTGATGATACTCTTCTTAAAGTTTTCAACAAAAAAGTTGTTTCTATGTTTGAAATGACAAAAATTGTTAGTAAACATCTTAAATAAGGTTTTTGTTTGTTATTCTTTAATAAGGGAGGCTTTAGCCTCCTTTTTTTTTGGCTTGTTGGTTTTTCTTGTTTATGGTATTTCATTCATAATGCGGGTTTTGCTTCGTTTTGTCCGCAGTCTATAATTTTCAGCTCTTTATAATTAGTCGCTGTTTTGCAACCTGCCTAGTGGCTGCTGCAAAACAGCCACTAGTTATTCAGACGAAACGAAGTGGAGTCCCAGTTATGGATATATTGTTTAAAGACGAAATACAGACGATGAGAAAAGCTTGTCAGCTTGCAGCTCGCACATTGGATTATGTCGCTCAGTATATAAAACCTGGAGTAACCACTCTTGAGCTTGATCAAATTGTTTATGATTATACGCTTTCTCATAACGCAGTTCCTGCTCCCCTTAACTATAGAGGATATCCAAAGTCGATTTGTGCATCAAAAAATCATGTTATTTGCCATGGCGTTCCAGACACTCATCCTCTTGAAGAAGGAGATATTATAAACATCGATATTACAACAATTAAAGACGGTTTTTATGGAGACACATCAAAGACTTTTTTTGTTGGTGAAGTGAGTCTCGATGCAAAATTATTGGTTGATTGTGCGGAAGTATCAATGTGGAAAGGCATTGAAGCAATTAGTCCCCATGCAAAAACAGGAGACATCGGGTTTGCTGTTAATAAGTATATAACTAAAAAAGGTTTTTATGCGGTTCAAGAAATTGGTGGACATGGTATCGGAAAGAAATTTCATACCGACCCGTTTGTTCCTTCTTATGGAAAAAAGGGAAAGGGAGAGAGACTTTTGCCGGGGTTGTGTATCACCGTTGAACCTATGGTCAATGAAACAAATTCAAACAGTGTCGAGATTGATATTCCTGGATCTACAGTTAAAATATATGAGACTAACGACCGCTGTTTGTCTGCTCAATTTGAACATACCGTTCTTATTACAGATAATGGTTATGAAGTTTTGACTTTATTAGATTAATATGTGTAAATGTTGCCTGTTTTAATGATGCACTTAAAGTGACTGTTTTGCAACGGACACTCGTAATGAAGAGGAGAGAGTATTATGCAAACGATTCCAATGGATTCAACTAATCATATCGAAAAAGTTTTAAAATCAAAACCAGATTTTTGTGTGTGCAAAGAAGCAATGGAAAATCCTGTTCGCTTTCAAGAATTAGCGTCTTGGGGGCGAGAAGAGATTACAATAGCAGAAACAG
>CAYMLA010000273.1:0-4207 GCA_964390785.1 uncultured Bdellovibrionales bacterium
GAGCGGCACCAGCGTTTTCAGTTTGGCCAGCAATAGGCAAGGCAATTTCAGGTGTAGTGCCATCAGTGTCATGATCGTAGGTTTGCCCTAAACTGGAATGATGCATATAAGAAGCATCAATTGATCCATGAACGTTGACGTTTCCTTCTGCAAGAGCGTTACTTCCTACGAATGCAACGGCCATTAACAGTGCGGCTAATTTTGTGATTTTTTTCATGCGTGTTCTCCTCCATTTATTATTAATATAAAAACTTCATTTTTAAAAACCGGTATAGTTAATTAATTCCAAAACCTCTTCGAGAAGTCAAATTTATTTGTAAGATAAAATTAATGCCGAACTGTGAACGTTTAACAACAGGGTGATGTTTTTTCAACTAAAAATTAAAATGATACAAAAGGGTTTAATTTAGAGTTAAACGTGTTTGATTGAAAGTTTTAAAATCAAAAAAAAAGGATCGCTGTGATTTATAAAAATGAAGCAAGCGTTAGAAGGCTTGATTGTAAGGCGTTCTAAGAAGTTCGTTATCAAAAAAAACAAATTAACGGAATTGAAAGCGTTTAAGAATTAAAAAATACAAACATATTTTGATGAGCGAGAGAGAATAAAAAAAAGGGGGAGGAACAAAAAAAAAGAGGGTAGTTTGCTTCAAATTAGACCAAAAAATTTTTTTAAAAAAAGCGAATAAAAATTAAAAACTAGACCTTTGTCTTAAAAAAAACGCCTTAAAGTTGGGCAACATTTTAAAATAAGAGAGACTAAAGTCAAGGCGGCCTTGCTCACTTTTTAGTGGTTCTTGCAAAAGAGCTGTCTGATTTTGCAATAAAAACCGTTTTACAACAAAGGCTTAACAAGCGATTCAATTTCATTTTGAATTCGCTCGAGTCCAGACTGAGAATGAGACTCAAATCGCATCACAAGCACAGGTTGAGTGTTTGATGAACGAATCAATGCCCAACCATCAGAATAACTGATTCGTACACCATCAATATGATTGACTTGATAATGCTCAGTATTGGCGCTGTATTTTTCTTTAAGAGCAGAAACGATAGAAATCTTTTTTTCTTCTGTCGTATCGATTCGAATTTCTGGAGTGTTATAGGCTTGAGGAAGATCACAAACCAAGTCCTCTAAACTTAAACCGGTTTGGCCTAAAATTTCAATGACTCTTAATCCTGCATAAGGGGCATCATCATATCCATAATTGCGATCAGCAAAAAATAAATGACCACTTAATTCTCCACCAAAAGGAGCGTTTTCTTGCTTCACTTTTTCTTTAATCAAACTATGACCCGTTTTCCACATGATGGCGCGACCACCGGCATTGTTTATGGCTTCATACATTCGGTCGGAACATTTCACATCTCCAATGATTGGACTTCCCGGCTTGTCTTTTAATAAATGACGACTGATTGCAACCATAATTTCGTCGGCATAAATAAGTTGACCAGAGCGATTAACAAAACCAACGCGATCAGCATCACCGTCAAATCCGATACCAAGGGTTGCATTTAAATCTTTTACTTTTTGAGCAAGCACGGTGAGATTGCTTTCAACGGTTGGGTCTGGATGATGATTTGGAAAACGACCATCCGGTTCTTCGAATAAAAAAGTAGGCTTAAGGCCACAGCCTTCATAAAGCTTGCGAACAACGACACCGGCCACACCATTGCCACAATCAACAACAACGCCGGGGTCTTTTAATTGTCCAAATTCAGTATGATGTTTTTTTAAATAGTCGGGAAAAATATCTTTTTCTAAGACCGTGCCTTCACCAAAAATAAAATCTTCATTTTTTATAATGGTGTGAAGCTCCGTGATGCTTTTGCCGTAAAGAGCAGATTGTTGAGCTGAAATTTTAAAACCATTGTATTCAGGTGGGTTGTGGCTTCCAGTAATGATGAGATTTCCAGCAACTTCAGGATAATAAAACATTGAAAAGTAACCCATTGGTGAAGTGATAAGGCCTAATTTCCAAACTGTTGCTCCACTGGTTTTTAGCCCATCACAAAGAGCATTATAGAGCTTAGGACTTGATAGGCGAGCGTCGTGGCCAACCGTGATCGTTGGTTTTGAGAGTCCAAAATGTTTGCTCACATACGACACATAGGCCGCTCCGAGCTGGTGAGCAAAATCTTCGTCGTAATCTTGATCAACAACGCCACGAATATCGTATTCTCTAAAAATAACGGGATTAAACATAGTTTAGACTCCTCCTAAGGGGTGATTTTTTTGGTTTCATTCGAATTTTTACATAAATAAACACATAATTGAATGGCTTCAATCATTGATTTTGGATTGGCTTTATTTTTATTAAAAATATTTTTTGCTGTTCCATGATCGACACTGGTTCTAATAAAAGGTAAACCTAAGGTGAGGTGAACACCAGAGTCTTGTTCGTGTATCATTTTAAAAGGGATAAGACCCTGATCATGGTAAGGGCAGATAAAGAGAGAAAACTTCTTCCAATTCTCTTTAAAAAAAGCGGCGTCAGGAACAAGAGGGCCAACAATGTCAAGATGGAGTTTTTTGATCACATCATTCATTACGGGGATTAGAATTTTATTTTCCAAATCGCCAATAATTCCATTTTCGCCAGCATGAGGATTAAGTCCAACAAGAGCAAGGGGTTTGCGCTTGACTTTTGTCGGCAGTATTTGGCGGACACGAGAAGCCCAGATGAAAGCGTCTTTAACTTGGTCTTTTGTTAGAGAAGTTTTAATGTCAGATAACGGAACATGGCCAGTCATAAGTAAAACATTAAACTCTGATCCAAGAAAGGCCATATAAACAGATTTAGTTTTGGTGATTCGTTTTAAAATGTCTGTGTGCCCAATGTCTTTAAATCCAGAAGAAAGGATCGATGTTTTTGAGACGGGTGCCGTAACAAGGCCATCAATATGGTTAAATAATCCAGCGCGAGCTGACGTTTCAATCCAATTTGCTGGCGATTGTGGTGAGCAAATATCAATAATATATTGATGGGATTTAAATGTTGTGTTCAGAGCTTCAGGCCAACTCGATACGGTCACGCGATGAAAGGCAGAGTCTATGATTTGTAAATGTTTTTTTGGCGTGCGCGGAGAGCGCCAATAATAATAATAAACGTTTTTTATAGGACGAATTTTTTGCAAGGCTTTTGCTGAGACTTCCGTTCCTACGCCGTCGGGGTCTCCTGTTGTAATTGCAATTTTGATTGGTTTCATAAAGCCTCAAGAAAATAAGTTTTAGTTTTTGTCGATAGAAGATTCATTTGCAAAAATCATCAATTGATCTTTATGAAAGCAGAGCTTCGTTTTTCTTCTAGCCATTGTTTAAATTGTTTTTTTGAAACATCTTGTATGAGTTGAGCGTGTATTCGTTGTTTTTCTTTTTCATATTGTGGATTTGAAACGAGTTTTTTGCTTAAGAGTTTTACAATTTGAAATCCTCCTGGAGCAGAGATAACAGGGGAGAAATCACCAGTGTTTAGATTTTTGATGGCATCAGCGAGTTCTTTTCTTAAGTCATCATGTTTGAAATTACCTAAAAAACCCCCGGCTGAAAAATTAGGGTCTTCACTAAAGTCTTCGGCGCATTCATTAAAAGAAGAGCCTTTTTTAAGCTTTTCAAAAACCATTTTGGCACGCGTCTTTGCTTCGTTATTGCCACGGCTTTTATTTGAAATGAAAATATGAGAAATTGAAAATTCAAAAGTAGTGTCTTTATGATCGGTGTGTTGTTTTAAAAATTCAGCCATAACCTCTTCTTCGGAGACTTTAACCTTTGAATAAACGGCCATTTCAATTAAGGTTTGTCGTTCTAGTCTTGATTTTAAAAAATCTTGATAGTCCGAAACAGACATTCCTTCAGATTGGACGGCTTGAAGCAATTGATCGCGTGACAAGCCATTTCTTTTGGCGATGTTTCTAATTTCTTGTTCAATTTTTTCTATAGTGACTTCAAGATTTCTTTTTTTAATTTCAGAATCAATGAGTTTTTCATTGATTAAAACATCAACAAGCGCGGGGTTATTATCAATGATTTTTTGGGGATCATGTTCAACAAAAATTAGATCGTCAACAAGTTCATTTTTTTTAATTTTTTTCTTTAATGCGTTGAGTTCTGTTTGTTTTATTATTTCAGTGTTTACAATGGCTAAAATTTTTTCAATAGCAGGGGCGTTTGAAGAAACAACAGGAGGAGCTTCTTTTTTGGCTTGAGTTGCAG
>CAYMLA010000274.1:0-4203 GCA_964390785.1 uncultured Bdellovibrionales bacterium
AATGATACGGCAGCCACTATTTAAGTTTAAAGAAATTGAGTGATGATTATGGAAATAGAAAACGGGGTTTACATTTCAACTTATGGTTGTCAAATGAATGTCAACGATACAGAAAGAATGTATTGCCTATTAGAAATGAATAATTTTATTCCTGTCTCAGATCCAGATTTAGCTGAAGTTATTATCATTAATTCTTGTAGTGTCAGAGAAAAACCTGTTCATAAGGTTTATTCTGAAGTTGGACGGTATAGAAAAAAGAAGTTAGAAAATCCAAGAGTGAAAATCGGTGTGGGAGGCTGTGTTGGTCAACAAGAGCGCAATCACTTGTTGGAAGTCGCTCCTTTGGTGGATTTTGTTTTTGGTCCTGATAACATAGATCATTTGCCTGAATTGATTGAAAAAACCTATAGTTCAAAAAAACCAGTGGTATCAGCTCGTCTTGAAAATAAAAAGCCCTATCATGTTGAAACTTTGATTCGTCATCCTGGGGTTTCAACCTTTGTTAATATTGCTAAAGGGTGTGATAATTTTTGTAGTTTTTGTATTGTGCCGTTTACTCGTGGGCGTGAAAGAAGTCGGCCGATGAGTCACTTGGTTAAAGATTTAAACAACTTGGTTAAAAGGGGAGCAAAAGAAGTCACTCTTCTTGGACAAAATGTAAATTCTTATCGTTCTGACTGTGGAGCTGACTTTGCTGATTTGCTTGAGTGTCTTGCAACTGAAACCGATGTTGAACGCATTCGATTTATAACCAGTCATCCTAAGGATTTTAATGAAAAACTCTCTCATGTTATGCAACGCTGTCATAATAAAGTTTGTGAGTATATTCATCTTCCCTTTCAGTCTGGAAGCAATGAAATTTTAAAACGAATGAATCGAGGGTATACGCGTGAAGAGTATTTTCAAAAGATTCAAATGATTCGTGATGTTTTTCCACAAGCTGTTTTTTCAGCCGATGTCATTGTTGGGTTTCCTGGCGAAACAGAAGAGGATTTTGAACTCACAATGGATTTAATGGAAAAAGTGGGTTTTGAAACCTTGTTTGCTTTTAAATACAGTCCACGACCCTTCACAAAAGCGGCTCAGTTTGAAGACCAAATTTCTGAAGAAATCAAAAGCCGAAGATTGAATTCGTTGTTTGATCGACATAATGTTTGGGCTCGTCAAATGGCTCAAAACTACATAGGAACAATTCAAGAGATTTTAGTTGAAAACTTTGATATAAAAATGGAAAAAGTCAGTGGACGATCAAGAAGCAATAAACTTGTTTTTTTTCAAGGACAAGGTTCTGATGTTGGAAAAACAATCTCAGTAAAAATTATTGAAGCGCAACCAAATACATTACAAGGGGTAAAAATCTGTGACTAAACAACCCGATCTATCATTAACGAAATCTAAAATGCAATTAAAAAAAGTTCGAAGTCGAAATTTAAAATCAGCTTTAAGAAAGAAATTAATTGAATTTTTTCCTGCGTCTATTTTAGTGGGGCCTGAACAACAACGACCATTGTTATTGTTAAAAGATGAATTAGAAAAAATCACCGTTCCAGTGTGGTTAAATTACTATGAAGCGGGGGCAAGTTTTTCTCAAAATAGTATTCATTCACCTGCTTTTGTTGCTCATCATTTCACAATTAAACTCTTAAAGAGTCTTGATTTACAAATTGAACGATGTATTTTAACAAAAGTGCAGGGACATTATCAGTATGCTGATTTAGAGATTTCTAATCATCCACAGTTAAAAAAACTAACTATCCGCGCTGATGAAGTAATGAGTTTGTGTATCTATCTAAAGGTTCCAATTTTTTGTAATCGTCAGTTTATTGTTGAAAGTAAGGAGCTTGAAATTGAAATGGGGGACGTGAGAAGTGAGGTTAAGTTGTATCCACAACTTTTATCAAACGATGGTCCATCTTATTTAATGTAGTGAATGTTTTTATTTTTTAAGAAAATTTTTTTTCAAATCAAAATTGAAGTGGAGTTCAAGTTATGTTTTTTTCTATTAAAGATAAAAAGCCACAAATTGGTGAAAATGTTTTTATTGCTCCTAATGCCACCATCATTGGTGATGTTGTTATTGAAGAGGGGAGTTCGATTTGGTTTAATGTTGTCATTAGAGGAGATGTTAGCCCGATTCGAATTGGAAAAGAATGCAATATTCAAGATGGAACAATTATTCATGGCACTCAAGGTCGTTGTGGAGTTCATTTAGCAAATCGAGTGTCCATTGGACACGGAGCAATTCTTCATGGTTGTGATATTGATGAGGGTTCTTTAATTGGCATGGGAAGCATTCTTCTTGATTTGGTAAAAATTGGCAAAAATTGTTTGGTCGGAGCCGGATCTCTTGTGACTGAAAAAAGTGTTTTTGAGGATGGTCAGCTTATTTTAGGATCACCCGCTAAGGTAAAAAGGCAACTTTCTCATGAACAAATAAAAGAGATTCAGTCAACGGCGGATAAGTATATGGAGTATAAAACGTGGTACAAGGCAGTCCACTGATAAAGGAGTTTAATGATGTTGGAAATTAAAGAGTCTCTTACCTTTGATGATATTTTATTGGTGCCTCAGTATTCTGAGTTGATTCCTTCAGATGTTGAGTGTGATTCTTTTTTTGCACGAGGTAAAAAATTAAGAACGCCCATTCTATCTGCGGCAATGGATACGGTGACTGAGAACAAGGTGGCTCAAATTATGGCTCAAATGGGTGGGCTTGGAATTATTCATAAAAATATGTCGATTGAAGACCAGATTTTTCAAGTTGAAAAAGTAAAAAAATATGAAAGTGGAATGATTTTAGATCCCATTACGCTAGGACCGGATAATAAGGTGAAAGAGGCTTTGTTGCTGATGAAAAAATATTCCATCAGTGGTGTTCCCATTACAGTTGAAGGGAAATTGGTTGGAATATTAACCAATCGCGACTTGCGTTTTGAAACAAATATTGAACAACCCATTTCTCAAGTCATGACAAAGGAAGGGTTAGTAACCACTCATGAAAAAACAACATTAGATGAAGCAAAAACAATTTTGCTTAAGCATAGAATTGAAAAACTTCCTGTTGTTGATAAAAATTTTATTTTACGGGGCTTAATTACGATTAAAGATATTGAAAAAGCAAAAGCGTTTCCCCATGCGACAAAAGACTCTCATGGTCGATTACTTGTTGGAGCAGCCATTGGACCTGTGGGAGATGCTCGTGATCGAGCAACGGCTCTTGTTGCTAAAGGAGCTGATGTTATTGTTGTGGATACAGCTCATGGGCATTCTAAAAACGTTCTTGATACTGTGGAATGGTTGTCCTCTCATTTTAAAGACACGATTTTAGTCGCGGGAAATGTTGTTACGGCAGAAGCGACAGAGGCTTTATTTGAAAAAGGTGTTGATGTTGTCAAGGTTGGAGTTGGTCCTGGCAGCATTTGCACAACACGAATTATTGCCGGTGTTGGGGTGGCTCAGGTCACAGCCATTTATGATTGTTCACGTGTTGCAAATCGTTTGGGAAAAACAATTATTGCAGATGGCGGAATTAAGTATTCAGGTGATATTACAAAAGCTTTAGCGATGGGAGCTAATACGGTGATGATTGGTGGGCTTTTGGCGGGAACGGAAGAAAGTCCAGGAGAAACGATTTTTTACCAAGGTCGCACATACAAAGCCTATCGAGGAATGGGAAGTATGGGAGCAATGAATAGAGGGTCTAAGGATCGCTATGGTCAATCCGATATTGAGGACTTGGATAAACTTGTTCCTGAAGGAATTGAAGGGAAGGTGCCCTATAAAGGAGCAGCCAGTGGAGTTTTGTATCAATTGATTGGAGGATTAAAATCAGGGATGGGTTATCTTGGGGCTTCAAATATTAAGGAACTTCAAGAACGTGCTCAATTTGTTCGAATTACTAATCAAGGATTTAGAGAATCTCATATTCATGACGTAAGTATTACAAAAGAAGCTCCGAATTATCGTGTTGAAATGAATTGAGAGAATATAAAATTCTTGAATCAGTGAGTATATGCTCATATTATAAAATTAAATGTTTAAATTAAAGATATGTATATATATGGTGGCTGCTGTAAAATAAGAAAAGTGGCTGTATAGTCATCCGACACGTTGATTGAAAGATTTGGAGACACTTAAAGACAATGAAAATTTTTTATTCACAAGACACTTATATAAAAAATAGGGTAGAGCGCACTAATCAGT
>CAYMLA010000275.1:0-4161 GCA_964390785.1 uncultured Bdellovibrionales bacterium
GTTTAAATTTTCAAATCGATCATTTTAGTTTTGGATCGTTTAGCAGAATAGAAATCACTCCCAATCAACTTGAGGAAATTAAGTTGTGGTTGAGTCAAACTCATAGAATTCGAGGTGGGATTGAGGATGTTACTGGTGAGCCACTTTTTTATCCCTTAGAAAAGAAAACAGTTGTTCCAAGAGGGGATCTTACAGTTTCAGATGCAAATAAAATTTTTATTAATGATCAAATGAATAAGTTAAATTTTAAAAGATTCAATGAGTATTTAACTTCCCTGACTGAATTTTATAATCGATCTGCATCAGAAAAGACAGGAGTTGAAGCGGCAACTTGGATCAAAGAAAAAATGGAATTAATTGCTAATGAAAATCAAACATCAATTGAAGTAATGGAAATTTCTAGTGGATGGTACAAGCAACCTTCCGTTGTTGTTCGTGTAAAGGGGGAGCAACCAGATTTACCCGCTGTAGTTATTGGAGGGCATTTTGACACATTAGGCAGAGGACGAAAACCGGGTGCAGATGATAATGGTTCTGGTTCTGCTGCCGTAATGGAGATTTATCAAACTTTGCTTGAAAGTCAGAAGAAGTTTAAGCGCGATCTTTACTTTGTATTTTACGCCGCTGAAGAAGTTGGATTAGTTGGATCAAAAAAAGTTGTATCCGAATTTGTTAAAAAGAAAATTCCTGTGCGTTCTGTATTGCAACTAGATATGATTGGATATCAAAGTCCTAAGGATGATAAAGAGATCTACTTTATAATGGATTATGTTGATGCGGAACTGACTCGATTGACTCAACAATTAGCTCAACTTTATTTAGGTTTTAATGCAAATGAATTAGGAGAAGACAAGTGTGGTTATGCTTGCAGTGATCATGCTTCTTGGAATCGTCAAGGATTTTCAGCCGTATTCTTAGCTGAATCGTCTTATAAAAATCATAATCCCGTAATTCATACAGCAAAAGACAGTATTGAAACAATTAATATGAATCATGCACAAAAATTCATTAAATTGGGATTAAGTTTTGCAATTGAATTAGCAGAGCCTATGTAGTGCCTGTTGCGAAATTAGAAAAGAGGCTGTCTCAGCAGCAGCCACTAAATATTCGAAGTTCTATGCTTTACAGTTTATGCTTTACGGAGAGCGTAGTATTCCGTGAACAATCCTGAGTCAAACGGGAAAGGAACATGTTCAAGATGAGGAATGTCTTTAACCGTAATTGTTTCGAAATTGTTTTCTTCTGCTTTTTCAAGATAATCAGACAACTCAAGTCGAGGGCTTTGTTTGGCTTGGAGATAAACTTGATTTTCATAAGCTTTGGGAACCAAAGAAACTTTATCACCCGGTTTTAAAATGGCAGAAGGGATATTGATTTTTTTGCCATTAACAAGGACTTTTTTATGAGAAACCAATTGTCGAGAGGCAGAAATACTTGGAGCAAGTCCACCACGAAAGACAATATTATCAAGTCGTCTTTCTAAACGCCCAATGAGTGAATCAACCCAATTCGTTTTAGAAGAGCCTTGTTTTGCATCACGAATAAATCGTCGAAGTTGTTTTTCGCGTAAAATATAATGAAAAAGAATTTTTTGTTTTTCTTCTAAATGAAGAGCGTATTCAGAATATTTTCTTCTTTTATTTCCATGTTCTCCAGGAGGATAGGGTTTTCTTTCAAGAGCGCCAGGCTTTCCTAGTCCTGGAAGCTCTGTGTTGAGTCGTCTTTGGATTTTAAATTTTGATTTGTTTCCTGAATTCTTCACTCTTAATAACCTTTCATTTTCCAATATGTTAATTGTTGACAATTTTGCAACAGCCACTGAGGCAAGCTACAAAACAGCCAACTTTTTCGTTGGCTTCGCTCAAATCTCACTGCGTAATGTCACAAAATGAGACAAAAAGGAATCACGGAAAATTATCATTTTAGATTTAAAATGGCAAGACTAAAAGTGGATTAATCAAAAAAACTCCATTTGAGACAAAATTTTTAATATTTATAAATAATTTCAAGTTGGTAGAGGAATGGTGTTAGCCTTGGAAAAATTAAAAATAATTAAGAATTCAGGATAAAGAAGGGTTATAATAATAAGAGAGCCTAAATAAGGAGTGGTTGCTGCAAAATATCCAATGCGCTTCAAATTTTGACTATTTTGCAGCAGTTGATAGGTGAATTGATCGTTAAAAGGATCAATTTTTGGTGGTGAATGGAGGTGACATTATGACAAAGCGTGCTATTCATTTGGGATTGATTTTAATTGCAGGAGGCCTTTGTCTATTGAGCTTTCAAAATTTTGAATCTATTTCTTTGGTGCCCCCTGATAAACCAGAAAAAAAAGAAATTTCTGTTCATCATTATATTCCTTTAAATTTAAAAAATTCTCCAGATTTTCGCTATATCGGAGAAGAACTTATAAAAAATACTGGTCAACACTTATTTCAAGATTCTTTTGAAAAGTACAATCAAAGGCTTTCTCATTATTTATTTAAACCTCAGTCTTTTTCTTTTTGGAAAAAGGATGAGAGTCATTATTCCAAAAATATGCAGGAAAACATAAGAGAGAAAAGATCGGCGATAACCTATACTCTTCTCAATGAAAGGGGACAAAGCAGTTTGAATTATGACGGCGTCTTTGATATTGAATGTCGATATCAAATTTTTGATCATAATTTAAATTTTAAATTGATTCATCCCTTAAGTGAAATCAAAACCGATTTGGTTTTTGAACATGAATCTAAGCGTAATCAGAGTCATGTGAGTCTTCGGTGGAAGTGGTGACAGGGGGAGCGTCATCTTCAGTTTCAGTTTGATTAAGCCAATTTTCAGGTAGTGTTTTTTTTGATTTTGCCCCCAGTTGGGCGATGTGTTTAAAAGAATTTAAAAGATTGCCTTTTCCAGTGATAAGATTGGCTTTGGCTTCATCAAAGGCTTTTGTTGATTTTTGAAGAGAGTCACCGATGTCTTGAAAGTATTTTAAAAAAACAACAAATTTATCATGGATTTTGCCAGCGTGTAAGGCAATATCCATTGCATTTTTTGTTCGTTTTTCTTGTTGCCAAAGAGAAGACACGGTTCTTAGAGTGGCAAGCAATGTTGAGGGGGTAACAATAACAATGCCTTGGTTCCAAGCATAGTGGAACAGATCAGAATTTTCTTTAAGAACAACAGCAAGAACGCTTTCAATTGGAATAAACATAAGAACAAATTCAGGTGATATGAGTTGATCGTTGATGTGATATTTTTTACTATTCAAATTATGAAGATGTCTGTAAATGGAAGTGATTAATGCTTTTTGTTCATTTTTTTGTTCAATTTCTGTGTTTGCAGATAAAAAATTATAATAGTTTTTGAGTGAGACTTTGCAATCAATTACGATTTGTTTATTTTCTGGGAGTCGAATGATGACATCAGGTTTTTGATGGGCTCCGGAATCATCTTTAAGGTTTAAGGATTTACCTTCACGGATAAATTCTTCTCCTTCGCGAAGACCAGAACGTTCTAAAATTCGTTCTATTACAAGTTCTCCCCAGTTGCCTTGGACTTTACTTTGAGTGGTTAGAGCTTCGGTGAGTTTGTGCGTTTCTAGGCTCATTTGTTGATTGGTTTCAACGAGTGATTTGATTTCTGTTTTTAAGCTTGCTCGTTCTTTTCCTTCTTCGAAGTAAAGATTTTGCACTTGTTTCTCAAAATTAAGTAATTGATTTTGAAGGGGATGGACTAATCCCGAAATGGTTTCTTTTCCAAGATGAAGAAAACGCTGTGATTCTTTTTCAAAAATACGATTTGAAATATTTTCGAAGCTTTCTTGAATTTGTTTTTGTGTAAACTCTAAGTTGTGTTTGTATTGGTCAGAATTCTGTTTAAGAAGAGCGTTTTCTGTTTCAAGTTGTCCAATCGATTTATGGAGTTGATGAATTTCATTTTGCAATTGAGATATTGTATTTTGAAGCTGCAAATTTTGTTCATTTAAATAACTGATTTGAGGGGATTCAAGAGAGTTCATTTTTTGAAATTGTCTTCGAATAAACCAAAACAATAAGACAATAAGGACAAAAAGTGAAATAAGAGTTAAACTCGAATAAATAAAAAAACTCATGGTTCTCCTTGGTTATTTAGTGGCTGTTGCAAAACAGCCAACTTCTTCGTTGGCTTCGCTCAAATCTC
>CAYMLA010000276.1:0-4160 GCA_964390785.1 uncultured Bdellovibrionales bacterium
TTTGGCAATTTTAGAAAATGTGTTTAATACGTTTTGCCACTTAGAATTTTTACTGGTTAAAAATCGATTTTTTGTCATTGTTGTTGAGTTGTTTTCTAATTGAAAAGTTAAAGTGTCAGGTCCGATTGATATTCTGTCACCATCTTCAAGATAGGCTTCAATGATTTGGTTTCCATTTAAAGTGGTTCCCGTTGATGTACGAAGATCTTTAATAATAAATTTTGAGTTTTTGTATTCAATTCGCGCATGCCTACTATAGGAGGATGGATTATCAAGTTTTAAGTCACAACTGTCTTCATTTCCAATGGTAAAATAGTCATGAATTGGAAAGTGAAATTTATAATTATTTTTCTCATGAATCATATGAGCACGAGGGGGTTGAGGAAGTTGGATTGCATTTGACATGGGTTTCTCCTTTTGTAAATTGTGACAAAAAAATAGTCACTGAAGTTCATTTGAAAACAGTATTATTGTTGTCCTAAACAATTTTTGTGCCAGATGTGAAAGATTAGTTTAGAGTGTCTAACAACGTGCAATTTAGATTTCAGAGTCGTTTTTTAATAAAGAATCTTATTCATAGGATTTTCATGTCTTTATATTAAGAATATTGGTCAAAAATAGAGGTTAAAATAAAGTTGAGTCTGCGTTATAAATTTCATCCACAATGCACTGTGTAGTGATGTGGACTTTGACACCTGAGGGGCAAAGAATTAGATTATCAGAGTGAAATTAAAGTTTATCAAAAGTGTATATAATATCGACCAGTTAACGGAGGATTGGGGATTAGAAGTTGTTCTAATGGGACGGTCTAATTCTGGAAAATCATCGTTGATCAATGCTTTGGCTCGAACAAAAATAGCAAAAGTGAGTCAAACACCTGGGAAAACAGAGTCACTTAATTTTTTTGAAGTGTCAGGGTGTAAGGGTTTTCATTTGGTTGATATGCCAGGATATGGATTTGCAAAACGCTCTTTGAAAGAAACAAAAAAATGGACAATATTAGTTGAATCTTATTTGGTCAATAGGCAACAGCTTGCTTTGGGTTTTCTTATAAAAGATGTTCGTCGAGATTGGAGTCAAGATGAACAAAATTTATTGGACTTGTTTTTGAGTTCAGAAATTCCATTTTGGCTTATTCTTACAAAGTGTGATAAGTATTCAAAAAGTGCTTTTTTATTGGAAAAAAGAAAGTTTTCTCGATTTCTTGATATTGAAAACACGAAAAATAAGGTTTTTTGTGTTTCTTCTTTAAAACAAACGGGAGTTTCTGAGCTGTCAGCAGCCCTTATTCAATTTTATAAGGAAAAGAAAAAATGAATGTTTTGGGTGTTATTCCAGCTCGTTTTGGGTCCACGCGTTTTGAAGGAAAACCGCTTGCAAAAATCAAAGATAAACCTCTTCTACAGTGGGTTATAGAAGGGACTTTGAAGAGTCAGCTTTTATCAAAAGTTATAGTTGCAACAGATGATAAGCGAATTGCTGAGTTAGCAAGAGAAAGTGGCGTTGAGGCACTGATGACATCGAGTGATATTAATACAGGAACAGAACGAGTTTGGGAAGTCTGTCGTCTGCATGATTGTGATTATGTCGTTAATGTGCAAGGAGATGAGCCTCTTATTTCTGGAGAGTTAATTGATGAATTGATTCGTCCTGTTATTGAAAATTCAAAATTAGAGATGGTTACTTTAGCTCGTCAATTTGAGTCGCTTGAAGAAATTAATGTGCCTTCAACGGTTAAAATTGTTCTCAACCAGCAAGGGCAAGCCATTTATTTTAGTCGTTTGCCCATTCCGTACAGTCGTTATCCCTTTGACTCTGAGTTGAAGTCAAAGTCCTTTGTGAAGCACATAGGGCTTTATTTATTTCGAAAAACTTTTTTAGAGTCTTTTTGTCAATTTGGAGAATGTGATTTAGAAAAATTTGAAGGGCTTGAACAGCTTCGTGCTTTGTTTATGGGGGCAAAAATAAAAGTGGTATTGGTCAAACATCAAAGTTGGGGAGTCGATTATCCAACTGACATTAAAAAAATAGAAGATCTTATAGATTCAGGAGTTTTAAGTGAAAAATAAAGAAAAGATCATTCAACAAAAAAAGACTAAACGTTCAACTAAAAAAGCCAATCCAATGCAATCAACGGGTCAGGCTTTTGTACAAAAGATTATTTTTGTAACTGGTGGTGTTGTTTCTTCTATTGGCAAGGGTTTGGCGGCAGCAAGCATAGGGACTTTGCTTGAGTCTCGTGGATTAAAAGTAACAATAATGAAATGCGATCCTTATTTGAATGTCGATCCAGGAACAATGTCGCCTTTGCAGCATGGTGAAGTGTATGTTACTGACGATGGGGCTGAAACGGATTTAGATTTAGGGCATTATGAGCGTTTTACATCTGGCCCGACTTCACGTTCTAATAGCATTACATCGGGCAAAATTTATGAACAGGTTATTATGCAAGAAAGGCGTGGAGATTATCTTGGGGGTACGGTTCAAGTTATTCCGCATGTGACCAACGAAATTAAGTCTTGTATTCATGAAGCAGCTCAAGGAGCAGAGGTGTTGATTGTTGAGATTGGAGGCACTGTTGGAGATATTGAGGGACTTCCTTTTTTAGAAGCTATTCGTCAAATGAGATCAGAGCTTGGTTATCAAAATACAGCCTTAGTGCATGTGACTTATGTGCCTTATATTAAAGCAGCGGGGGAGTTAAAAACAAAACCGACTCAGCACTCTGTTAAGGACTTGCGTGAAATTGGTTTGCAACCGGATTTTTTGATTTGTCGAACAGAGCAAGATTTAGGTTATGATCTAAAGGCTAAAATTGGATTGTTTTGTAATGTAAAACCCGAAGATGTCATTACAGCAAGAGATGCTTCATCAATTTATGAAGTTCCTTTGATGTTTCATGAAGAAGGTTTAGATGAATCTCTTATTGAAAGATTAAATTTAGAAAACAGTACTCCTGATCTTAAGAATTGGGAACAAATGGTTAGAATTTTAAATAAACCAGTGCATTCTGTTGTGATAGGCATTGTTGGAAAGTATGTCGAATTAAAAGAAAGCTATAAATCACTTCATGAAGCTTTAATTCATGGTGGGATTGCTAACAATTCTAAAGTTGATATTGTTTATGTTGATTCTGATAAGTTAACGGAAACAAACGTAGTTAATGCTTTAAGCTGTATTGATGCTGTTTTAGTCCCAGGTGGTTTTGGCGAAAGAGGAGTTGATGGTAAAATGCTCGCCATTAAACATGCGCGAGAAAAGCAAATTCCATTTTTTGGAATTTGCTACGGGATGCAACTTGCAGCCATTGAATTTGCTCGTAACGTTTGTGGAATTCGAGATGCGACCAGTCGAGAAATTTTAGAGAAAAAGAAAAAATCAAGAAATTTTATAGTTGATTATATGGTTGAACAAAAAAACATAAAAGATATGGGTGGCACAATGCGATTGGGTGCTTATCCTTGTGAGTTGTCGCCTAATTCTCATGTTAAAAAAATTTATGGAGTTGATACAATCAGTGAACGACATCGTCATCGCTATGAGTTTAATAATAAGTTTAAAGGATTGTTTAAAAAACATGGTATGAATGCTGTTGGGATTTGCAAAGAAAGAAATTTAGTCGAGATTGTTGAAATTTCGGATCATCCTTGGTTTGTTGGTGTTCAATTTCATCCTGAGTTTAAGTCGAAACCAACCTCTCCACACCCTTTATTTTCAAGTTTTATAAAAGCGGCTTTGTCTTTTAAGGACTCTATTAAAGGAAAAAAAAAGAAAAGCAGAAAAAAAACAGTTGATTCAGAAAGCCAGAAAAAGTTACAAGAGTTTTCTGAAGGAGTACAATTGTGATTATTAAAGAAGGTTTGCGAGTGTTGGATTTAGAGGCACGGGCGATTTTGGGTCTCAAAGAAAAACTGAATGATCAGTTTGTTCAAGCGGTCAATGCGATTGTTCATTGTTCAGGAAAACTTGTTTTTACTGGTCTCGGAAAATCAGGTTTAATTTCTAGAAAAATAGCATCAACATTTAGTTCAACGGGCATTCCAGCCTTGTATTTGCATCCATCAGAGAGTTTGCATGGAGATATGGGAGTTCTTTCATCAAATGATATTTTAGTGGCGGTGAGTTACAGTGGGGAATGTATAGAATTTAATTTATTACTC
>CAYMLA010000277.1:0-4155 GCA_964390785.1 uncultured Bdellovibrionales bacterium
GGTGTTTTGGATTATATTGGTTATAATTTGGGTTATTCAGAAGATGATGAAACAAAATACGATGATCCTGCATTTATAGATTTCGAGAATCTTGCTCTAAGCGACCCCATTAGATTTCTTGAAAATCAAGGCATCCCTGTTAATAAAGACGATTGGGTATCCCTTGACTTAAGTGGAACCAATAACAATAACAAAATTGAACGCAATACCCTTGACCAAGAAGAAACAACAGAAATTCTCCTTGATTACCTAACAAATAACTAGTGGCTGTTTTTAAACAGCCACTTTTTTTAATCTCACTCCAGCCCCTAACTAGTGGCTGTTGCAAAAAAGTTGGCTGTTTTGCAACAGCCACTAACTAGAAAGGCTTCCCATCATTAGATCACTGACTTTTTTCGAAAATTGTCCAGGATCGGGAAGTGGAGTTCCTTCATTTAACAAAGCCTGACCGTAAAGAATTTCAGCCCAATTTTTTTGTGTTTCCTCGGTTGCAGAGAGCATTTTTTCAAATAAAGGGTGATCAACATTGATTTCCATAATCTTTTTTTGTTCCATTCCTGATAAATCAACTGCGCCGGATTTGGATAAAACCCTCTGCATATGAGCTGAAGGATCAAATTGTCCCGAAACCAAACAGACGGGCGAATCCTTTAAACGAGATGAAATTTGAACATCCTTGACCTTCTCACCTAAAGACTTCTTCATAAATTCAATCAACGAAGAAAACCGCTCTTTTTGAGTCTTTTTTATTTCTTCCTTTTCTTTTTTTTCAACATCTGAGTCCAATTCTAAATTTTCTTTTGTAACTGACACTAATTTTTTATCATCATACTTAGCTAATCGCTCCATAACCCAATCATCAACATTATCAGTCAAAAGAAGGACTTCATATTCACGATCTTTAAGCGCTTCTAAATAAGGACTGGCTTTAATCTGCTCAAGATGTTCACCAGTAATATAATAAATTTCTTTTTGATCTGGCTTCATTCGAGAAATATAATCTTGAAAAGTAGTAAACTCTTCACTTTTTGTAGAATAAAATAATATCAAATCAGAAATTTTCTTCTGATTGCTCATGTCTTCTACAATGCCTTCTTTTAATGTAGGACCAAAAGCCTTCCAAAATTTGAGATACTTATCATAATCTTTTTCTTTAAGTTCTTTGAGTGTATTTAAAATTTTTGTTGTTAATGATTTATTGAGCTGCAAAACTTGACGATCTTGTTGCAAGATTTCTCTAGAAACATTCAAAGACAAATCACTACTATCAACAACCCCCTTCATAAAACGCAAATAATGAGGCAATAAGGCATCACAATCATTAGAGATAAAAACACGCTTAACATAAAGATTTAATCCTTTTTTAGACTCTTTATAATAAAAGTCCCAAGGTCGATTTTCAGGGATATACATTAATGCATTAAACTCAATAATCCCTTCTGCTCTATAGTGAATTGTATGAAGTGGATTGTTCCAATCATGACTACAGTGTTTATAGAAATCATTGTATTCGTCTTCTTTAACCTCAGAGGTAGGACGCAACCAAATAGCCTTACTTGAATTCAACACTTTATCTTCAATAACATCTTCATATTGATCAGGAATGATTTCTCCTTTTTCATCTTTTTTAGGTTCGCTTCGTGTGACCTTCATAAGAATAGGATGAGAAATAAAATCCGAATATTTTTTAACTAATGATTCCAAAGTCCATTGCTCAGAAAAATCTTCAAAGCCCTCTTCCCCTTCTGCTTTTTCTTTTAAATGGAGGATAACTGTTGTTCCTGCGCCCTCTGAGCGTGGAACTCGATCAATGGTGTATTCTCCACATCCATCTGATTCCCACAAAACGCCCTCTGAATCACCCGCTCTTTGCGTATGTAATGTCACCTTGTCAGCGACCATAAATGACGAGTAAAAACCCACTCCAAATTGTCCAATCATTTCTGGATGATCTTTCATTTCTTCCGTTATTTTTAAAAACTCACGTGTTCCAGACTTGGCAATGGTTCCAATATTTTGAACCACTTCATCATAGCTCATGCCAATGCCGTTATCTTGAATTTTTAAAGTTCTTGCCTCAGTATTTGCTGTCAATCTAATCTCAGGGTTGTAACCTTCAGGCAATAATTCTGTTTGAGTTAAAGCCTCAAATTTTAATCGATCGATGGCATCAGAAGCATTTGAAATAAGCTCTCTTAGAAAAATTTCCTTCTGGGAATAAAGAGAATTGATCATTAAATCAAGAATCTGTTTAACTTCTGTTTGAAATTGAGCCTTTTGCTTTGCCATAAAATTTTCTCCTTATTTTTTTTCTTCATTATGAATTAAAAATTTAAAATCAAAACCCCAGAAATCTGCCACCTCGCATTACAAACAAGATAAAATGAATGAATTTTCTGTGTTTAAGCATTTGAAAATGACAAAATAATACCCAATATGAGTCATTCACATGGCTTGGCAAGCCTATTCATTAAAAATTTAGTTTAAATTTCTTAATTCTTTAATTTCACAGTATTTTTGACTCAACGTTCAAGTTTAATGACAAATTGAGCTTTTCTTGAAATTCATGCCATTTTAATGCTAGCTTTTTTTGTTCTGTCAAAATGAACGTAGTGTGGACTCCACTTTGCTTCGTCCGCAGCCTACCGTTGTCAGCTTCTTGCGCTTTCGGTCTTACACACTTAACTTGTATTTTGCTGGCAGCCGATAATTGATAACTGATAACCGATAACTGATAGGAGACTTCATGATCTCAAGCCCCAATCGCTCACAATGGAGCAATAAGGTTGTTTTTATTCTTGCTGCTGCCGGATCGGCTATTGGCTTAGGAAATATCTGGAAATTCCCTTATGTTGCAGGATCAAATGGCGGGGGAGCCTTTGTCCTTGTTTATCTTCTTTCTATCGCTCTTGTTGGAATTCCGATCATTATCGCTGAACTTTATATCGGACAACAATCTCAAGCAAACGCTGTTAAATCGTTTGAAATTCTTCACAAAAACAAAACATTTTGGAAACTCCCTGGCTACTTAGGATTAATCAGTGCTTTTTTAATTTTATCATTTTACAGCGTTGTCGGGGGCTGGATTCTAGACTTTGAATTTAGAGCTCTCTTAAATGAATTTTCTTCTACACCTCCTAATCAAGTTCAGGAAATGCTCGGATCTCTTTTTTCAAATCCAATGCGCCAACTTTTTTGGCATTTTGTGTTTATGGCTTTATGCACGGGAATTGTCATTTGTGGTGTTAAAGGAGGTCTTGAACGATGGAATAAAATTTTAATGCCTGCCCTCCTTCTTATTTTAGCGATTCTTCTCGTGTATTCTTTATTTTTACCTGGCTTTATTCCCGCAATCGAATTTTTGTTTTATCCCAACTTTTCACAACTGACTCCAACCAATATTCTTGAAGCTGTTGGCCAAGCTTTTTTCTCTCTTAGCCTTGGCATGGGAGCAATGATCACCTATGGAAGTTATTTAAATAAAAAAGAAAGTCTTCCTAAAATGGCGGGTTGGATCGCTTTTATGGATACAAGCATCGCCCTTATTGCTGGAGTGATTATTTTTTCAGTTGTTTTTTCTCATGACATTGCACCCGGTGGTGGCCCCGGACTGATCTTTCAAACTCTTCCCGTTTTGTTTGCTAAAATTCCTGGAGGCTATTTTTTTGCCATTGCATTTTTTCTTCTTATCACTTTTGCCGCCGTCACCTCTGCGGTTTCAATCTTTGAGGTGGTGGTGGCCTATGGAGATGAGTCCACCTCGTTTAATCGAAAAAAAAGCACCCTATTTGTTGGACTCTGCACCTTTTCTATCGGAATTTTGTCTGTACTATCAACAAATGAACTGGCTGATTTTAAAATCTTCGATTTAACTTTTTTTGATCTTTTTGACAAACTCACATCAAGCTACTTTCTGCCCTTAGGAGGAATGATGATTTCTCTTTTTATGGGATGGGTCTTGGGACCACAACACATTGAAAAAGTCCTTGGTGATCTCCCAAAAGCTTTTAAATTTTATCTCTTATGGACACTTCGATTAATTGCACCCATTGCCGTTTTTTCTGTTTTTCTGAATTTAATTTTATTCTAATACAGATCAGTTAGTTGTATTGGTTGATTTTGTAAGGCACTTTTTTACTGGTCTAGTTTATCTTT
>CAYMLA010000278.1:0-4136 GCA_964390785.1 uncultured Bdellovibrionales bacterium
AGACTCTCTATCCATCAAGGTTTTCAGCACTTTGCTTACTCAAAAAGCAAGAGGTAAGCAATTGATATTATTGATAATATCAAAAAAAAAGAGAGAAAAAAAAGATTAAATATCAGTTCTTAATTTCACATTTTTAGGTCCTTCTTTCTCAATATCACCCATAATAACAATGAGCATAAAAATAAAACACACTAGATCTAGCCTATATTGTCCATTTGCCATTTCACAAACACAAGATATTGTGGCCTCCATTGTTGTGCTCCTAAAAAAATGAATGTCCTTAAGCTTTTTTCTTAAAAAATCTGAAACACACTTTTTAGTTTTTTAATAGAAAGCAAATCTATCTTTAACGCGAAGCATGAATGATATTTGTTTTGCAATAGCCACTAAATACGCAAAACGAATTCAAAAACACCCCTATTTTGCAACCCTTTCCTATAGTCTTTAAATTAAATTGCAAAATTTTAAAACTATGCTTTTCCTCCTGCTCCCTTTAATTTCATTGATCAGTTTAGTAATTGATTTCGATCTATCAACCAAGGTTATCAACTGGACTTTACCGCTTCAAAGTTTATGCGCTCAAGCTCTGCCTGAATCAAAATTTCAATTTTTCACTCAATCATTAGTTTGTGGAATCCGTCTTGATGAACCAATGGCAAAAAATTTATTTCTTCAAACCGGGCTTCTTCATCTCGTTGTTGTTTCTGGCGCACACTTAATTTTTTTAGAACAATTTTTAAAAAAAATTTTTCAAAAAATCCCTCAAAAAGCATTCATTATCTGCATTTTTCTTTTTATCTATTCTCTTTTTACTGGTTTTAAAGCTCCTGTTGCTCGTGCATTAACGCAATACTTATTTAATCGTCTTTTGCAAATAAAAAAATTTTACTTAACCCAAACACAAACCACTCACTTGTCCGGTTGGTTTCTGCTGATTCTATTTCCAGAATGGGCTGATTCAATTTCTTTACTCTTGTCTTGGTCAGCCACTTTTGTATTATCAGCCTTATCTGAATGTCATCTTCGCAAAAAAATCATTCTCTCAAATACTCTTGTGTACTTATTTATCATACCCTATCTGATCTCTTTTACTCAAATTCCTCATCCCACTTCTATTTTATTTAACAGCCTCATCAGCCCAATAATTGGAGCCACTTTACTTCCACTTGGAATCTTGTCAATTGCAATACCTCCTTTAAGTCATCTTTCAGATTGGCTTCTTTATTCTTTGTTTACGCTATTAGATTTATTTTCAAATTCTATTTCTGGAACAATAATTTGGATTAAAATCGATCTTCTTCATCAATGGTGGATATTTTTCTTTTTAACTCAAACTTACCAATTCATTTCTATTATTTTAAGGAGAAAAAGTGTTATATAAACTTCTATTTATTCTTATCATTCCCCTTCAAGCACAAACACCTTCAAACTTAAAGCGAATCACTCTATGGAACGTTGGTCAAGGACAATGGACGACTTACGAACGGTGGAACATTTGTCTACACATTGATGTCGGTGGAGAAATTGCTCCTTGGGAAAATATTATCCAAAAATGTCATAATAAAAAAAAATTTTATTATTTTGAGTCATTTTGACTGGGATCACATTAAATTTTCAAACCAACTCGCTCGTCGATTGACAAAAACCTGTATTCTCAATCCAAAAATCAATTCAAAAAACAATTTTAAGAATCAATTTTTAAAAAGAATCTCACCTTGCAAAAACATTGATTTTAAAACGATTCAAAATGAAAACAATCTACAATTTATCAATCAATCAATTCAAAATCAAAGTCCCGACTCTAATGAAATGAGTTTAGTCTTTTCTCTTGAAAACACTCTGCTCATTCCTGGTGACTCCGATATAAAATCCGAAAAAAAATGGATTCCACTCATTAAAAACAAAAACAAACTTCAATACATTATATTAGGACATCATGGAAGCAGAACATCCACTTCAAAAGAACTTTTAAAAAAACTTCATAACTTAAAACAAGCTTTTGTTAGTGCAAGACAAAAGAAATATGGTCATCCTCACCCTGTCTTATTAACTAGGATAAAAAAACACCATATTTCATTACTCTGCACAGAAAAATGGAATTCTATTACGCTCGAACTCTAACTCTGTTTGACTGTTACAAAATAATCAAAAAAGCCACCATTATAAATAGTGGCTAATGTATGTTGTGTATGTTGGCTGTTTTTCAGCGGCCTACAATTATAGAGGCTGCTGAAAAATAGTCAAATTTGAGGCGCGCGAGCTCAAATCGAACGAGGCGTACATACAGTACGTCGCAGTGAGATTTGAGCGAAGCCAACGAAAAAGTTGGCTGTTTTTCAGCTGCCTCTGTTTATACTAATTTTTCATAAGATACATACTCAAACCCCAAATCTTTAGCGACTGGCTGACATGTGACATAACCATTATAAACGTTCACTCCAGGCAATAAACGTGAATCTTTTTTTATTGCATTTTCAACACCTAATTCAGCAAGCATTGAAGCATATTTAAAAGTTGCGTTTGTTAATGCATAAGTCGATGTTCGAGAAACAACACCCGGCATATTAGGAACACAATAATGAAGAACTCCATTAACTTCATAAGTAGGATTGGCATGACTTGTTGGACGACAAGTTTCAATGCATCCACCTTGATCAACGGCAACATCAACAACAACACTTCCTTGTCCCATTGATTCCACTAATTCCTTATTAACCAAGATGGGAGCCTTATGACCTGGCAACAAAACAGCACCAACAACCAAATCAGATTGTTGAACAGAATCTTCAATATTTTTTAAATTAGAATACAAAGTCTGACAACGCCCTTGAAAAATGTCATCTAAATATTCAAGACGAGAATGATTGACATCTAAAATAGTCACATCTGCACCCAAACCAATAGCCATTTTAGCCGCATTAATCCCAACAACACCACCACCAATTACCGTAACTTTTCCAGGACGAACTCCTGTCACTCCACCAAGAAGAATTCCTTTACCACCATGATCTTTTTGTAAATAAAAAGCCCCAACTTGAGTCGCCATTCTACCCGCAACTTCACTCATTGGAACAAGTAAAGGCAAACCACCTTTCCCATCTTCAATTGTTTCATAAGCAATAGCTTTGACTTTTCGTTCACAAAGCACTTTTGTCAACTGGGGTTCAGCAGCCAAATGAAGATATGTATAAATAATTTGTCCTTCATGCATAAGACTATACTCATCAGGCAAAGGTTCTTTTACTTTGACAATCATTTCTGCTTGTTCATAAACTTCTTTTTTCGTTTCTAATATTTGAGCTCCCGATTGAATATAAATCTCATCACTAATACCGCTACCAACTCCAGCTCCTTTTTCAACAAATAAAGTATGTCCTTCTCGCACAAGTTGCTTAACTCCTGCTTCAGTCATACCAACACGATTTTCACTAATTTTAATTTCTTTTGGCACACCAATTTTCATGACCCATTCCTTTCTCTTGCCCATTGAGGCAGACTTTCTATAATTAATAGCCGTTGCTAAATAAAGACACTTATCAACAGCAACTATTCTCAGTTCACACTAACCACTAAATAGTGGCTGCTGCAAAACAACCAACTTTTTCGTTGGCTTCGTTCAAATCTCACTGCAACGCACTTAATGTACGACTCGTTCAATTTGAGCTCGCACGCCTCAAATTTGACTAATTTACAAACATTGTTTATACCAAATAAAAATTAGCGTCAATGAGACTTATCAAAAACATCATATCAACAAGACATCTAGTCCCAATCGAAATAAATCAGACATTAGCTGGCACCATATTTCCTAAGGTGGCACAGCCACGACCAAAGAGATTTATATAGTGGCTGTTGCAAAATAGTCAAATTTGAGTCGCGCGAGCTCGAATCGAACGAGTCGTACATTAAGTACGTCGCAGTACGATTTGAACGAAGCCAACGAAAAAATTAGCTATTTTCAGCAGCCACTACATAACCTTTTGTTCTAACGTTACTTTTCCTGAATGCGTAATGCTCTTAACTCTTAGCCATTAACATTCCCTAATCTTATGAATGCCTCTTAAAGCTAACAGCTAAAAACATTACATAAAGCGGACTTCGTCCGCAGCCTACAGATTTCAGTCTTCAGTTCTCAG
>CAYMLA010000279.1:0-4119 GCA_964390785.1 uncultured Bdellovibrionales bacterium
ATTAACAACACTCTTGTTCGTGATCTACTCAAACTCGCGGCTTAAGTTCTGACTTATTTTTTTTGATCATTGTCTTAGAAAAATAAGGATACTAGCTGTTGATTTGTATTTATTTAGTGGCTGCTGCAAAACAGCCACTATTTAACAATAGCTCTTAGTCACTTTAAGATTAACAAAGTTTATTCTTAGTTGATATCCAGAGCATGACAGAGTCATGGCAATCAGCTCTGAATTGAATTAAATTTGAAGGTTGTATGTTTACAAAACTAATTGGGTCAGTTCTTCCACTGTTTATTTTTAAGTCTGTAGGAAGAAACTTTAACTCTCAAAATTTAATATGGGAATCTGTAAAAAAAACCTTTAGCGATGAAATTTATGCGATGAGACTTAAGTTTTTTGTAGGTATTATATTAGTTTCCATTTTCATTTGTTCCCTTTTTTATCTAGGAAATGCCTTGCATATTTTTCTCGGTTTTTACGAAAACGGTTTGCTTATTGAAATAGGTGGTCTCAGTGCATTAGTTGTATTGAGTTTGCTGACCTTATTTCTACTCTTCAAAAGACCTAAAGTTAAAACCAATCTTGCACATGACAGCCTTACCATCCAAGGGATAAATTTTAAGAGCATAATTTTAGGCTTTTCAGAGGGTTTTATTTCGGGATTTGAAAAAAACAAGTCATTCATTGAGTTTAAAAACGCTACGATGAGTTCTTCTTTTAAACGTAAGAATTCAAAGACCACAGAAAACCGGAGTAATTTTTTGCACTGAATTTAAATTGAATCATAATACGAATTCCACTTCGTTTCGTCTGCAGTTTTCTTAAACTGAAATTTCGATTCGCTCAGAGCATTTAGCGAAGCCAGCGAAAAAGTTGGCTGTTTTGCAACTGCCACAATTTAATCAATTTTTTTATGAGTTGAAATCGAAACCAAACCAGACATTGCTGCTATTGAGAGGTCAAAAAATTCGGTTAAGTCTAAACCTAATTTTTCACACTCCTTAATATTTTCTCGGTTTACATTTGCTGCAAAAGCTTTTTCCTTCATTTTTTTCTTTAAACTCTTAGCCGTCATTCCGTCCATGCCACCCGGTCGCACCAATGCATTGGCTGAAATTAAACCAGTCACACTTTCGCAGCAACGTAGAGCAAAATCAAAGTTTGATTGAGGTTGCACCTCAGTCCACTCAGAATTATGAGCCAATATAGCTTGTATTGCATTATCAGGCAATTGCCCAGCAAGCAATTTTGCAGTTATCTTGCCGTGTTCAACTGGTTGCATTTTAGTCTGACCAAAATCCAAATCATGGAGCAATCCAGTTATAGACCACAGACTAACATCTTCATTTAAACGTTCTGCAATTTTGGCCATGACAGCCTCTGTTTGTAAACTATGCTCAATTAATGAATTTTCATTATTATACTCAATCAATAAAGCATAAGCATCCGATCGATTCACCTATTACCCCCTATCGTTTTAGTCACTACTTGGGACCCTCAGATTGTTTTGGATAAATAGTCAGAGGGGAATTTTGAGCCAATTCTTTTAATTGATCAATATAAGCCCAAGAGTATTGAATAAATTCCCAAGTAGGAAAAATTGTTTTATCACCATTAATAATTGCAGATAATAAAGCCTCATAGGCTCCAGGAGTATTAAAAGCAAATAAACAATGATGACAAAAATCCATTGTCACGGGAACAAGGTCCATTGTGTTACCCGGTTTTTTTGCATTAAATGTTAACGCAATGCCTGTATCTGGCTGAATTCGAATGGTAATGTAATTTGGGTTAATCTCACACGCCGGTTGATTATAAAATAGCTGGCATGACGTATCTTTTAAAATAAGATTAACTTCAGCATATGATTTATTAAGAGCTTTTCCTGTTTTAAGAAAAAACGGAACCCCTTTCCAATTCGGATGATCTAATTTGATTTTTGTTGAAACAAATGTCTCTGTTTTTGACTGATCAGAAACACCCTGTTCCTGTTTATATCCCTCATATTGTCCAATTGTAAAATCATCTCGTTGGGGGGGAAGAATTGATTTTATAACTTTTACTTTTAGATCATTAATTTCAGTCGAATCAAGAGAACTCGGCTTATCCATAGTAATAAGAGCAAGAATTTGCAAAAGATGGTTTTGAAGCATATCCCGGATTGCCCCTGATTGATCGTAATAAGCGGCACGCGAACCAATTGTGATCTCTTCACTGACTGTGATTTGAACACGACTGATAAAATTATTATTCCAAATTTGATCAAAAATAGAATTGGAAAAACGAAAAACAAAAAGATCTTGAACTAAAGCTTTTCCGAGATAATGATCAATTCGATAAAGAGATTTTTCATCAATATACTGATTCAAACTTAAATTAAGCTCTTGAGCTGAATTAAAATCGTGACCAAATGGCTTTTCAAAAGCCACCCTTAACCAACCTTCTGAACCAATCAAACTCATCGAATGAATTTTTTTTACAATTGAAATAAAAAGCTTAGGCGGAGTCGCTAAATAGACCAGAAAATTTTCTTTACAATTATGTTTTTTTTGAATTTCAGAAATAGCACCCTTAAAAACTTCAGAAGGAGAATCCGTTAAATCATCTTGAACATAATAAATTAAACGAATAAACCGATCAAACAACGAGTGATTTATTGCTTCAACTGATTTTTCTAAGTTTAATTCTCGAATAAACTCTTCATGGGTCAAATGTCTCCTACCAACAGCCACGATTGGTGTCTGATGACTTAATTTGTTATATTCAAACAACCTATAAAGAGCAGGGAAAATTTTTCTTTTACTTAAATCTCCAGTCGAACCAAAAAGCATAAATACAAATGAACTCTCTTTTTTTGAATCAAAAAAAACATTATCCATTTTTTTCTCCTAGATCTAAATCCGTAAAAAGATAAGAATTCGAATGAGTGGATAAAATTTTAGCTGGGCATTCAAATGCACTTAATTTTTCATCAAAAAATTGATTCAATGAATTTTTTTTTGATTTTCCAATAAAAAACAAAAAACAACATTGAGACGCTTGAATTAAATTCGGTGAAGCTGTAATTCTTTGACGAGGCGGTTTAGGAGAATCAGTAACTTCTAAATAGTCGATTGTTTTATCTAGCATTTGTAAGCGATTTGGAAATAGACTTGCAATATGTCCATCCTCTCCCGAACTAAGTAAAGCAATATCAAATTTATCACTTATTTTTTTTAACTCATCAAAATATTCATGAGCTGATTTTTTTGGAAAGTAAGGATGAATTTGATCAGAAGTTATAAGTTTTTTGTTAATCAACGATGAAAAAAACACTTGATTTAAAAGAAAATGATTAGAATCTTGATGGTTTGGTTCAACCTTTCTTTCGTCAATCAAAAAAAAATGCAACTTCTCCCATGGAACATTTGAAATATTCTGTAAGGGGCGAAGGAAAGAAGCAACGCTACTACCTCCCACCAATCCAATAGTCAGTTTTTTTTTTGAAGAAGAATTGAATTGTTCTAAAGAAAAAAGAAAGCGTTCAATAAAGGAATTAACAAGACAGTCAAGAGACTGAGAATGCATTTTTTTTATCATGTTAACTATTCCCTTTTTTTTGAACAGGATGGCCTCCAAATTCATTTCTCATTGCCGCTAAAAGTTTAAATGCTGAAGAATTTTTATCTCTAGAAATGTATCGCGCATGAAGAGCATAAGTGTTGGCCACAAAAGGAACATCATTCTCTAATGCCTCAATAGCACTCCAACGCCCCTCTCCGCTATCATCAACGTAAGGTTGAATTTGATGAAGATGAGGGTCTTTATCTAAATATTGTTCAACCATTTTCATAAGAAAAGAACTCACAATTGTTCCATGGTTCCATATATGTGCAATTTTAAGAAGATCAAGGTCTTTAAAATATCCCTTTTCAAGAAGATCAAAACCTTCAGCAATCGATTGCATCATACCATATTCGATCGCGTTATGAATCATCTTTACATAATGCCCGGAGCCTGCTCCTCCAACTCGATCAAATCCTTCTTTAATGCCAAAACTTTCAAACAAAGGACGACAAAAATTATACGTTTTTTCTTCACCCCCAATCATCATCGGATATCCAGTTTGAGCAGCTATAA
>CAYMLA010000280.1:0-4117 GCA_964390785.1 uncultured Bdellovibrionales bacterium
CAATTTGAGCGGTCGGCTTTCGTGATGAACTCTGAAAAGGAATATTGCTTTTTTTTCCTCCTTCTTTTTTTTCATACTGATCACCAACATGAGCTTTTTCTTTTTTCTTTTTCTCTTTTTCACTTTGTAAAACAAGCTCTCGCTCTTTTTCATTTAATCGACGCTTTTGAGACTCTTCTCCTCTTCTTTGCTCAGAAAACCGAAATCTTGAAAATGCAGACGCATCCATTCCCGTATCCACTTCGGAGGATTTCTTTTCATCCCCCTCTCCATCTGTTCCTGCCCCCCCCTCTGAGCCTTGACGACGATCAAAAATGCCACGCGCTGAAACTCTTCCTCGCGAACTCGACCCTCCAGCGGAATCCCCCTCACCTTTTGTTCCCTTTATCTCAGAAGCTCCTTCAGAAGAACTTGTATCAGTACTTTCTGGACGCTGACCAGGGCTTCCTTTTTTCGAAACAATCGGTGGACGTCCTTGGGCAAAAGTAAATGGCTCATAATAATTTTCACAAACCCCTTGTCCCCCACCAAAGGTCGGCAATTCACCCACCTCAAGAAGACAAGACAAATATTCACCAAAATAATTTGATGCAAAATCTCTCACAGCTTGATTGAATTGCCAAACAATCCCTAAAATAATTGCGATTGAAACAACAAGAACCAAAAGATACTCGACAATCGCCTGACCTTGAGAATTCAAAAATATCCTTTTTCTTTTTTTAACCAAACCCTTTAAAGACTGAGCAAACTCTCGCATTCCCACATTCTATCATATAATTTTATACCTGAAGAAGACAAAATTACAGCCTGTTGCCGTTTGATCTAGTCTAGCATCAAGCCAAATGCGTTGTTTCAAATTGAAACAAGATCACTTAAATCAAAGGCTAAAAAAATATTTTATAGAACTTTTGTCCTAAAGAAGAACGCTTAAGTGTCCGATAAAGATACAGTATGAACATTTGATATGAGGGTGAGAATTCTTGTTTGGTGACATCAATAAAATTGATTTTAATAAGATCATTGAATGAAGAGGGGAAGATCATGAAGAGAGGATGGATTCTTAAAATTTTCGTTCTTGTTTGTTTGGTTTATTTTTCGTATCCCATTTTTGTGCAAGCTCAAGAAGAAGCTGAAGCTCCACAAGAAGCTGCTGCAGATCCAACTCAATTTCAACAGACAATGAGTAAAATTAAAGATCATATGAAGAGCCTTTATGACAATAGTGAAGGTAATGATTTCGAACCCCTTGCTTGTGAGAGTCAGAAAACAAATTTGAACCAACCCGATTACCCCCAAATTAAAGAGATTTATGATTTATTGTTGGGATGCTGGCAAGAATACGACAAGGCCATTGATAACGTTTGCAATCCTCAAAAAAATAATGAAATCATGCAAGGAACTGTAATGATTGACACCCTTATACAGGGCATGGCGATGACGACATCTTACAGTCAAGAACAAGCTTGTGGAACAATGGGGAAAATTGCAGTCCTTGCCAACGGTGCAATGGCGGCTTTTAAAACATCATGCATGGTGCAGCAGTCGGGTTGCATAAGTTCTTGTTCAAAAGTCAATAGTGCCATAAGAAAACAAATTCCAAAAAATGATTTGGCTTGTAACAAATTACAACTTAATTTTAGTGACAACAACTTTGCTTTAGACAATCTTGAGTCTTGTTTCAATCAGGCGATGGGCCAAATTGCTCAAGTGGGACTCACAGACGGACGTTATCGAAGCTTTACTTTATTGCCAGAATGCAGTGGAATTGAACCTTTAATTCAAGCCGCAAGCAACAATATTGCCGTTGCTTGCAATTTATATAAAGCCGGTTATTTGTCAGAAAATTATAACTCTATTTGCCAAGGTGCTGCTGCAAATGTTTCGGGATTGAATTATTCAACATACACCCAATTTTTTAGTTCAAGTGTTATTCAGAATCCAAATAGGGATTGCTCTGACCATTTAGCGTCTCTTACAGATTCATTAGAAGATAATGAGTGTAGCTCTAAGGTCGCTCATGGACGCTGCATTTCAATTACAGACACCATTGGTCGTGTTGCGACGAATATGATGTCCCTTTTTACTGCACAAATGGCAGCCAATCAGTGTGAAAAAGACAGTCAAGCCAAAAACAAAAGTTTTTGCGATCGCTACCCCGATGACCCTTATTGTAAAGGTAATGATGTGGATTGTAACGATCCACTTAATAAACATATGCGAGTTTGTATTTGTCAGGCGAATCCAAGAGATCCTATTTGTGGTTCAGGTACGGTCGCTTCTAAAACAGGAACATTTGATGGCGGTTCCTCATCAGGTGTTGGAGGAACAAGCGCGAGTGAATTGCTTAAAGTTCTCGATGAAGGAAAGATTGATCCCAATGAAGACTTGGGAGGCTCATCCTTTGGTGAAAATGTCGGACATTTAAAATCTGAAAATCCCGGCCGAGGAAGTTCTTATACTGGAGGCGGCGGTGGAGGCCCTGGTCTAAGTGGGGGTGGGGGCAGTGGCAATGCACCTGCTCGTCCTGGTGGGGGCGGCGGGAGCGGAGGTTACCGAGATGATTTGGTTCAAGGAGCAACAGCGAGTCGTGGGGGCGGTCAAATCGGCGGACAAAGAAGACAAGGGGATAATAGGCAAAATTTCAATTTAAACAATCCCAATCAAAAAGTAAATTTAAAAGATTTTCTACCTGGAGGCAAACAAGATCCTACACGAGGAGTAGCAAGCAAAGGTTCCGATGGGATAACAGGAGCTAAAGGCCCATCGATTTGGGAGAAAGTGTCTGGACGCTATCGAATGAATCGGGGAAAGTTGCTTCCTTAAGGAGGTTTTTTTTGAATAAGAATCACAAGGTAAATAGAATTGCTTTTCTTTTTACAATTCTATTTGCGATAACAAGTTTGATTTCAATAGGCTTTGCCGATAACCTTGAAGAAAGAAGAGCGGGACTTAAAAAGTCAATTGAAGAAAGTCACTCTGGTGGAGCTAATCAACCCAGTTCAAAACGTCAAATGATAGAAGATGATGGGCAAACAAGCACGCACGGTTCGGCAAATTTGAATACGATGATGAATCATTTAGGGACAGGTCTTAATGTGACTGCAGGTGGTTATTTAATTAAACAAGGCCAGCAAGAGCAAGCCAAAGAAAATCATGGAGCAGCCGCATTTTTTTATGCTCAAGGGGCACTGGCTTTTGCTCAAGCAGCAAATCAATTTGCAACAGCAAAAGAAAGTGCCAATGTGGCCAAACAATCGGCTTGGAAATCCCCCGAAGGGGAGACGATGGAAATCAAAGAAGCGGTTGATCGTTATGGCGTTCCTCTTTCTTTAGCGTCTGATCCTCAGTATATTGAAGCCAGAGAAACCTTGGAAGGATTAGAAAAGACCGGATATGACTTTAAAAAAGATGGTTCCGTGGGACTTCCTAATGGAAAAACAATTGCAGCAGCAACTTTAGCTTCAGAGCAAGCCATGGGAGCTTTTGGAATAGAGGATCTTGAACAAAATCGTATTAAAGGGGTTCTTAATAAAATCAATCAGAACGCATTAAAAAACATTCCCAAAGCTCATGTCCCCCCTTCTTTTTCAGAAGGCGGTGGTTCAGCAGGCTCTCGCATGAACAATAAGCCCTCCACTTTAGATGAAAATTATAACTATGGATCGTATTTGCAAAAAAAACAATTAAGAGAAGCAACCTCGACGGAGGGATTGTTCGTTGTTAGTCATCAGATGATATAGCTACCAGTCGTCCTTCAGTAATTAGAACTACAGCTATTACTGCATATACATGTACATGTGTACATCCAAGTGATGTATTGTCTCTGGAATGTCTGTGACGAAACATCGGAGTCTTTATAATAACTTACAAGAAATCAACTAACAGTGATGAAACCGCTCAATGAAAACGGTTTGGTCACAATTTATAGGTGAAGTTTTTGACCCCCTTAATTTGGGGCGTTAGGATGCCCTTCTGGGGTTGAAAGTTGTGTCATTAGATAGATCACCCATGGTTTTCTATAAGCTCTCCATTTTCGTCTGTTTTGCCCGGATTTGAAGTTATTTCGTTGGCTGAAAGCGTTTCCACCGGCACGCCAGCGCACCCGCCCGACCGCCCG
>CAYMLA010000281.1:0-4081 GCA_964390785.1 uncultured Bdellovibrionales bacterium
TTCGCGAGTCCCTGTTGAAGTCCGCCACTGGCGATGACGTCAAGAAAAACTCAGCATCGGTTTCATATCAAGTGATTGTTAATCTGATTGCCTCGACAAAAGAAAATACAAAAAAAGAATAAAAGTAATAGATAGAGAAATGGAACAAATAAATTTACACAAGCTAAAATTTCATGGAGAGTAGAATTACACTATCCAATCAGTAAATGAATTGCCTCTAAAGTTTGAGCGCTTATTTTTTGATAATCCCTTAAGGAAATAAGGTTTTTTTTAAAACGTTATTTCACAGCAGCCACTGTTTCGCAACAGCCATTACATGGGAGAAATTACATCAAGAAAATAGTGTATACGATTAATTTTTTGTTTTGTTGTTGTTGCATCAGAATCAATAAGGAGGTCCATACGGGTTAGGAAATCCTGAGCCAAGAGTTGATAATGATTAAGTATTCGACTAAGAGTGGTGGTTACAAGATTTTGTTGAATATCATTAAGGGGAAGTGTTGGTAATCGATTAGAAAGAACTCCAAATTGAGCCAATAATTGGTTTTGTTTTTCTTGAAGAAGAGTGCTGGTTTCAAGTTCTTCACTTGTTGACTCAAGAGCTTCCATCATCGGTTGAAAGCCATTTCTAACAAAGTCTTCAATTTCGTTAACTTCTTTTTGATAAGCGTCTCTATCGTGTTTGCTTAATTTAAATTTAAATTGATCTGTAAACTCATTAATAATTGCATCCACTTGAGAGAAGCCAAATATTTTTTTAAGTAATTCAATTCCAATAGCAGCATTTTCAAGAGCACTAGAAATTTCTTCTAAATGCTTATTGGCGACCTCCATTGCGACACGGTGTTGCCCTGAGACCTTTAAGTTGCGCACTTCACGAATTCTTTGAAAATCAAAAGCAGAATCAAAATTGTCTACAAAAATAGTTTTGAGATTTTCTAAATCAAAATTGATATCTTTATAAGGATGAGGTTGGTCGTTCAGCTTTGCCGGTCGAATAAAAATGGGAGATAAAATTTCATCAAATAAAAATAAAATTTCCTCTCTTACTGAGGGAATAACACCATAGGGGTTTCCAGTTATTCTTGATTGATCTTTGCGAGTATAAACTTCTTCTTGCATGTCGAAAAGGTCGTCTTCTTTATATAATTGATCATAAGACGTTGTTAAAAAAGTGTCCATTTCAGGTTCCGCATTCATTTTCCACCAATGAGAGAAAGCATCTTCTAAAACAGAATCTTTCGCTTCTTGATATATAAAATCTATAAGGCCAAAATAATGTGATCCATTAACCTGTAAAGGTTGATAAGGGAGACGATCGAGTTCTATTTTTCCAGGGTCAATAAGTTGACAAACTTCTTCTGCATTTTTATGAAATTCAATTCGTGGAGGATGGTAGGTCGGAGTAAACTTTTCAAATCCCATAAAAAATCTTAAGCTTTTTTCGCTTTTTAAGTCTGTTCCACAAACCATCGAGTAAAGCAAGTAAGGAACCATGCTGTTAATTGGAAGACGATTTACTTTGTCTAAATGCCAATGAACATCGACTCCACGAGACTTAAGGGTTTCAGCATAATCAATAAGAAACTTTTTTCCAGGAGGCAAAGGCCTCATAAACTGTGGAGGATTAAACGCTTTTTTATAAGGGTGAGACTCTAGCATGGGATTAAATTGATATTTGAAAGACGTTTTTGATTGGGTTAAAATTTCAGCTAAAATAGGACTAGAGTTATTTGTTGGATTTAAAAAACTAAAACTAGAGCCATAAATTGGATAAAGAGAAGAATTAAGAGTGTTTTCATCGCTTATGAAGCGAAAAAGCACATCAAAATAACAATTTTGAATTAGACTTTTATTTGTTATGTCTGTATCAAAGTTAATAATTTCTTCACACTGGTTTGGCTTTAAATTTTTCATAAGAATTCTATGGGCTTCAGGCCATTGATAGTGATCATGCCCTAAAATAAAAGCTAATTTTTGTGCGTCGTTTCGGTCATTATTTGAAATTAACTCGCCTTTTGTTAAATGTTCAGAAATCATCATCGAAATTGCTTCAAGATGTTTTCTTTTATTTGAAAAATCAACAAAACGAATATTCTTAAGACTTTCTTCGACACGATTAAGGTCTTCAGATTCTTCTTCAGAAAGACGATATTGAGGCTTAGGTTTAGGAATTAAAAAATTTAACCCATTTGAAATAACATCACCCATTTGGTCAAAGGAGCGAGCAATGGTGTGTTTTATAACTTCAAGGCCAGTGACATCTCTAAGGTCTCCATTATTTAAATCCATTTTAATTTCAAAAACTTCTCGAACATATTGATTCCATTGAGGCTCGTTTGGCCATTGATAAACGCGCTCCCCATTGACTCCGTAAAAGGGAGAAGATCGAAATAACGGCAATGTTTCATCTTGATATTTTAAGAGTTCATTCCAAAAGGACGCTTCACTTAATCCAGAATTGCCACTAAGCCAAGAAGACCAATGAAATTCAGGTAAATTCCAAGGTTTCCAGTTTTGAACTTTTTTGAGTTTTCTTTGTAGTCCAATTTGCCAAAGCACATCTTGATAAAAATGTTTTGCCGCTAAAAAAGTATTTAGACTTTTAGAAATTCGGGATTTCCAATTGTGTTCAATAGCATTAAGTTCAGAAGTTAAATAGTATCTCCAATGATCTTCCATGTTAAATAACGCAGAATTATATCCTGTCATATGATCATTTTTTAATAAGACAGCACGGAGATTGTCAGCCGTACAAGTGTAAAAAGTATCATGCCCTTTATTCTCTGCTTCTGCTTTAGTCATAGAATGGTCAAGCTTGCCAACTAATTTTTTTCCTTGATCCAAAAGAAGATCGTGTTCACAAAAAACAAGTGGATCGAGTTGACTTTCTTCATCACGATTTTCTACTGATTCAAGAGGCTCATTCCAATTATTTTCGAACAGAAGATTCATTCCGTCTCTGATCTGGGCCCGACGAAGATTTAATGGTAAACCTTGAGCGACATCTGTTTTAAGAGTGTCAATGGGATTTTTCAAAAGATAATAGACGCCAATTAAGGCAAACAAAACGAGGAATCCCCCCGTGGGACCTTCAATAAAACTTGCTAGCTGTGGTGACGTTTTTCCAATAAGAAAAGCGATTTTAGGAAGAGCTTTATTCATAACTAAACGAAGTCCGGTAAAAAAAGCGGCGGATTCAATAAGATTGGGGGCCAATAACGTTGCTCCCTCGACAAGAAAACGAGGCCAGGGTTGATTGCATAGATAAGTTTTTTGAGCGACCTCTTGGGCGGCCATTGGCTTTCCTGATTGAAGATCACTGCACGCCATGGCTTTTTGTGCAATCATTGTTATAACCGAGATAACGGTGATTCCAACCATTAAATGACGAATTTTTAAATTTGTAATTCCCTCACGAAACAATTGAGATCCTTTTTGCATAGAAAGAATTTCACCATTTCGAGCCATGACATTTAAATTATTTATTGAAAACATACTCTGAGAAATGTGAGCAGAGCCAAACATCATAAAAGGTTGCATGTGATAAAGAAGTGCTTCGCGACTAGAAGTAAAATTTTTAACAAATTGTTCTAATTGTGTTGGATTTTTCCAATAATTAAAAGATGTGCCATAAATGGTACTAATTGAATCCATTGTAACTCGAAAAAATTCTCCATAAACTCCCATTTTAGCGCCACTTTTAACGCCCTCTTTTATTCTCCCGATCATCGAGTCAGATTTTTCCCATATTTGAGGTTGTATTCTTATCGTGGCTCTAGGGTCGTTCGTGGGGGTTATCGAAACTTTAGATCGATCACGAGTGAGCATCTTTTTTAAAGATTCAAACCAACTTCGATTTTCACGAAAGGGCTGGTGATGTTGTATAAGATCAAATCGAGCTTTAATTTCAGGGTTCATTAATGCTTGAGCGGCGTGTTTCATTAATTGAGCCAATTGTTGTTTGGATTGTGCCGTAGAGAGCTTATCCATAAGAATTTCTACTGTAGCCTTAAGTCGTTTAAACTCGCTCCGCACAAGAACGGCTTTATCCTCTTTCAATCCCATGACATCGTAAAAT
>CAYMLA010000282.1:0-1562 GCA_964390785.1 uncultured Bdellovibrionales bacterium
AGGTGTTGTTATGTGGGAGTTGTTGGCAAATGAAAGATTGTTCGCCTCTTCGGATGAAATTAAAACGTTGCGCAAGGTGAGTGAGTGCAATATTCCAAAATTAAGAAAAGTAAATCCGAGTGTTCCTCCTGAATTAGAAAGAATATGCAATAAAGCATTAACTGCAGATCGGAACTTAAGATATCAGACGTCTGCAGAGCTTCAAAGAGATTTAAATCGTTTTTTAAATCTACAATATCCAGATTTTGCTCCGCAAGATTTGAGCACCTATGTTAAAGGACTTTATTCTGATCATATTTTGAATATTCGAGATCGTTTAAAAGATTATGCTCAGGTTCGTCTTTCAGAATTTGAAGGTGGGCTTGAAGAGGGAGAAGGAACAGCAACATTAACTGAAAGTTTTAGAACAAGTGAACAGTCGCCTATTTCTTTTGGTTCTTCAGAAGAATCAATTTTGAAGGGGGGTACTGGTCAGATAAAAAATAAAAATAAAAATGAAAATGAAAATACAAAATTTGGGACTCTTGAAAAGAAACAACTCAATCGAAATTTTAAAAAGAGGTATCAAAATACAACAGATGTGTCTTCCGTTAATATTAGTTATAAAAAAAGAAGAAGGGGTTCTCAACTTTCTATCGCCTCGTTATTTCTTATGGCGTTAATTGTTGTGTTGGGTTGGTATTTTTATCAAGAACCATCAAATTTAAAGATGTTTAGCCAGATTTATCAAAAATTTGTGCCATTAAAAGAAGATATAGAGTTAAGTTCGACAGATTTAGCGAACAAATTAGAGCCTCCAACAAATAAGACAAAAGGTTCAGTGTCTGTTTCTCAAAAATTCGATGGAGAAAAAGGGGTTCATTTTGTGTTTGTTCGAACAATTCCTCCTGGGGCAGAAATTATTCTAAATGGTCAATCTACAGGGGAATTTACCCCTTCAAAGATAAGACTGTCTGCCGAAACGGCCACCACGTTGCTTTTAAAAAAAGAAGGTTATTTTGATTTAGAAAAAAGTGTTTATTTAACTAAAAATGAATCTTTAAAATTAACGTTGATGAAAATGCAAAAGGCGTTTGTAGACATAAATGTAATCAATGGGGGAGCAAACGCTATTGTAATGATTAATGGTGAGAAGTTGGCACAAAAACCACCAATATTAAAATATGCGATTCCAGCAAACACATCATTGATTATTAGGGCTGAAAATCCTTTTACACAAACCTATGATGAGAAAACTGTTTCGGTTGATCCAAATTCCATCAAACGCATAACGCTCATTCCAAGTAAAAAGAAGGCAGATTCAAGGCCGCGAAATCCCGCAGCAACAGAAAAACCATAATAGATTCAATGATTTGTAAAATCCTAAAGGTAAAAAATAAACCATTCACTTGACACGGAGCGAAAAATAAGGTTAAGTTATCTTTTATTGTTCATTTTTGATCACAATAAAGAGTTGCTTCCGTGTAAAACATTAATATATAGAGGCTGTTGATAGAGGCTGTTGCGAAATAGTCAAATTTGAACGAAGCCAATGAAAAAGGTGGCTGTTTTGCAGTTTGCCT
>CAYMLA010000282.1:1572-4060 GCA_964390785.1 uncultured Bdellovibrionales bacterium
AATTTTTAAGGAAATATTATGGAATCTACAATTTGTCCATCAATTGTTTCTATGAAGAATCGTTCCTCTGAGCAACCAGCAATTAAGTTTAAGTCAAGAGGACAGTGGAAAGAATGGAATTGGAATCGTTATTTTTGTTTTGTTGAAAAAGTGGCGGCGTCTTTACTTTCTTTTGATGTTGAAAAAGGTGATCGAGTTGGTATTTTTTCTAATACTCGCAAAGAATGGTCTATTACAGATTTGGCTATTCTTGGTGTGGGAGCAGTTACTGTTCCTATTTATCAAAACAGCACAGATGACGATGTAAAGCATATCATCAATTCAAGTAAAGTTAAGATTTTATTTGTGGAAAATTTAAGGCAGTTCAAAAAATGGAAAAAAATAAAAAATAATTGTCCATCAGTTATTCGAGTCATCTGCTTTGACGATTGCCTCGATGAAGATTCTTCAGTTTTATCATGGGATTTATTTTTAACTTTGGGAGAAGAGTTAGCTCATAATAATCCTGATTTTTTAACCGAACTTTGTGCAGGCGTAAACGAAAATGACATTGCCACAATCGTTTTTACATCAGGAACAACAGGATTGCCTAAGGGAGTAGTGCTTACTCACAAACAAATTTATTCTGAGATTAATGAAACATTTAAGATTTTTGGAGTTGATTCTTCTGATACGAGTTTGTCATTCTTGCCGTATGCTCATATTTTAGGACGAATTGAGCATTTAGGACATGTTTGTTTCGGTTTTACAATGGCCTTTGCGGAAAGTTTTGAAAAAGTTGTGTTTAATCTTCGAGATATAAAACCGACGATTTTATTGGCAGTTCCTCGAATTTTTGAAAAATTGTATTTAGCAATTGAGGCCAAGTCTTCCTCTAATCCTTTAAAGCATAAATTGTTTAAATGGGCTAAGACTTCAGGCAGAAGGTTTACTCGGGAACGTCTTCAAAGAAATTCCGTTTCGTTAGTTCGATTGGCACAAAATATCGTGATAAAAAAAGTATTGTTAAAAAAAGTTCGAGAAGTGTTTGGTGATCAGTTGAGATTTGCTGTTTCTGGTGGAGCACCGTTAAACAAAGAAATTTCAGAATTTTTTTATTCTGCTGGAATTTTGATTTTAGAAGGTTATGGGCTTACAGAAACAACAGGTGCTGTTTGTGTCAATACCCCCTTTGATTTTCAGTTTGGAACGGTTGGAAAACCTTTAGGTGATGTAGAAGTTAAAATCGCTGAGGATGGCGAAATTCTTATTCGAAGTGCAAAAGTGATGAAAGAATATCTTGATGATCCATTAACAACAGATTCAATGATTAAAGAGGGATGGTTTCACACCGGTGATGTTGGAGAATTTGGCTCAACTGGATTTTTAAAAATTACAGATCGAAAAAAAGATCTTATTAAAACAGCCGGTGGCAAATATGTTGCTCCACAAAAATTAGAGGAATTGTTCAAGAGACATCCTTTGATTTCTCATAGTGTCATTCATGGTGATCGAAAAAAATACATTGTTGCGCTTTTAACATTGGATTCAGAGTGGGTGAAAAAAATGGTTCAAGAATCAGAAATTTCTTTTGCTGATTATGGTTCATTAACGCAAAGTTCAATTGTCAGAAATCAAGTCAGAAAAATTGTATCAGAAGTTAATTCTCATTTGGCTAGTTTTGAAATGATTAAAAATTTTGCTGTATTACCATCAGATTTTACGGTGGATTCTGGTGAGTTAACTCCTTCACTTAAGGTTAAGCGTAAGTATTGTGACCAAAAATACAGAGAAACAATTGATTCTTTGTATGGAATGGGCACACGCTTTCATTAGGATTTGCTATTAAATTGTATCCTACGCATAAATTCATCCATTAACAAATTCAATGAGTCAGCTCAATCACAAAGAATAGGAATCAACTCAGAATAGGATAACAAAGAGTTTTTATTTCCTTCTTGTGCTGCAGTGCAAATTTGACTGCTTCCGGTATGTCGTTTTTTCTTGCAATAATTCCGACAGATTGCAAGTCGTGTCTAGAATTTTGTTACAGAGTGGTCTTTTTCAACTTTTGAGTCATTTAAATCGTTAAACTCTGCGCAATTCAAGTTAAAAAAGTTTTCTCAGTTTGCTTCAAAGGGCAGTCTTTGCTAGAAACGACGGGTAAAGAAAGAGGAGACCTTATGGACATGATGAAATTAGAAGCGTTTTCAGAAAAAGAACTCATCCAACTCAATCACAAGATAGTAGAAAGAATTAAGTTTTTAAGGCAAATGCGTGTGCAAAAAAAAATGCTTGATTTTTATCCTGGGCAATCGGTGAGTTTTGAGACCACTGAAGGACTTGTTTCTGGGATTGTTGCTCGATTCAACAAGAAAACAGTAACGGTTGTTACACATGATGGAGAAAGGTGGAAAGTGAGTCCTTCCTTTTTGTCAAAGTCAAAGATGAAAGATGTCACGCCGGAAAATCCCGAAATAAGAGTTTTAGGGCAATTGGATTAAGTCAG
>CAYMLA010000283.1:0-4053 GCA_964390785.1 uncultured Bdellovibrionales bacterium
ATTTGCTTTCATTGTACGCCGTCTCTCCTAAAAAACTTGAAATACCACCTGGCAACAAATCCTCATTAAAAATGCTATCTTGGTAGCTATTAGACAACCCCAACTGAAGATGAGTTCCCGTTTTAAAAGCCTTACTCATACCCAAGCTATAGGAATTCCCTGAAATTTCCTCTGGAGCCAATCCACTATTCACTTTATTTTTATTATGAAAATAATTGATTGAGCTATTAAATTGATAATCAAAAGGCGCATTAGACTGAAAAACTGCAACATCTTTACTGATTGCTCCTGACTGAACAAGAGCAAAACTATCCGAATTTTTTAACCCTAAATATAAAATCAAATCTAATGTGATTGCTTTTTGAGGAAGCCCTTCAATTACACCTAAAGCATCCTGAGGAAGCTTTCCCTCTTGTGAAGCCAAACCGACCAAGCTCATTGCCATACACGAAAAAATAAAAGAAGACAAAAACAATTTATTTTTCATCACGCAACCTCCATCCACAACAATCCCTTCTACTTCTTTTCAAAACTAGTCTACGCGATTAAAAAACAAAATGAAAATTAAAATTTAGCTTCTGCCCTTAAAAGATAAACATCTTGACCCGTGTTATGACCATGATGCTTTTCATATTGCCGTTGCCCCCTTGAAAGACTCCACTTAAAATACTTGTTCACTTCAAATGACAAACCAACGACACTTGACAAAATAGAATTTTTTTCACTCGATGTATCAGGATTCCAACTGTCCACTTGACCAATAAAATGAGTTTTTTTAAACCAATCCAAATTAAATAACTGATACAGACTAAAGTCCAAATAAGCAGAATAACCAACTCCACACGCTTGTCGATCCAGTCGTTCTTCTAAATCAACTGAATCAGCTAAAAGCTCATGAACTCGATCAGATGGGTCTAAAGTATGAGCATAACCTAATGAAAAATGAAGCTGAGAATTTCGAATTCCCAAATGAAATTTTATTCTATGCCTTGCTTCCAACCGATGACGCACTCCTTCATACTCACCATAATTAGCATAGGCGAGAACATAAAAATCTTGAGACCCATACCAATACTGAAACGGAAAGAATTGAACAAGACCTTTGAAGTCTTTTCCCTTTCCTGATTCAGGTTCTTCAGAACCTTCTCCATTGACAACCGACAACTCCCAAACCCCACCCTCTGAAAAAAATTGCCCAAAAGACAAACCAAGATCACTGTGTTTTTCATAACCATATCGAATAAGCAAATCTTGTCCAAACTCCCCCAGAAAATGAGAACTCATCATGCGCTCTTGATAATGAGACCATAGTGATGGAATTTGCCCTAATTTTATAAATTGATCTTTTTGTTCAGAAGAATGCCACAAATAAACATTTTTAGTTAATACATCTTTTTGCCCTTCATTGATTGAATCTTGTCTTCTTTGGCCTCCATCATAAGTAAAATAAAAATCAGTTTGCTCATTTAAAAAAAATCTTGCTGATAAATCAAAGCGATCCATCTCAAAAAAAGTTTGATACTTTTCTCCAGATGGCTTTAATGGAACATGATATCCAAAAAACAATTGTCCTGAAAACTCAACAGCCTTTGCTTGAGTGAATTTTTGTATTTGTATTTGACTTTCTTTTTCTACTGGAACGCCTGTCTCAATTTCTGTTTCTTTTTTTATTTTAATTTGTGAATCTATTTCTATTTCTGAATTTGTTTTTATTTGAATTTTTTCTTGATTTGACTTTTTTTCTGATTCAACTTGAATTTGAGAAAATCCACAAACAGGTAAAACTAACATAATAAAAATCAGTGTTTTTTTTTGAAACAATTTTAGTCCTTTATTATGCAGAAATTTTACTCATCATTTTTTCATAACATTCTTCTTTAGATAAAAAGTGAATGCCTACCCCTTGTATCTTATTTTTCTCATCTTTGTGAAGCCACATAATTTCTCCATTAATGACATGAGTTTTACCTTCATGCTTTAACGGAACTTGAACTTTAATCATATCTCCAGCATCCAATCGAAGAGTCGAAGCAAGTGGTAAAGCGATAAAAGCGCCTCCTAAAGATAAATTTTTCAACTTACCCTTTATCTTATTTTCTTGACCAAAAGCCATCATCTCTGCCTGTTCATTTGTTAAATAACGACGATGCATTTGTTGTTTCACAGCTCCATCTTTTAAAATTTTATTCACCAGTTGATAAAATCGTTCTTCATCAACATCTGTTTCTAAAGCTCTCATTCTAGAATTGTATGAAACATATCGATAAACTTCCATATTTGATAATTTCTCACTACAAATCAAAACTTGAATAAATTGACTTAACTCATCGATTTTGTGTTCGACAATCCATGATTGATCAAGCCCTTGACTTATATATAAAACGAGCAAATGAGAATCGGCCAACAATTCCATGTCTCTTAAATCATCGAGATCTTCAAATAATTTTGTTTTTAAATGAGGCCTCTTTTTTATGTTTTCAACAATTTTTTGACCTTTTTTTAACTCATTACTATAAACAAGAACAGATTTCATAAATCAGACTCCATTTCGCTTTGTCTTTAGCAATAATTGCTAAATTCAGATCGGAATTTTTTTCTCATTCAATTAGAAATTGTTGTGTTTTTAAAACCCACAAAAATGATTTTTTTCATTAAATTACATAAAAACCTATGGCCTGTTGCGATATTTCTGGACAAAATAAGTACTTTAGTAGAGATTGCCATTACGGAACAAAGAAATGATTCTTATTGCCAATTGACCTTTTCAGAAATAAATAGGTTATTGCCAATACAATGAACTAAAAAAATAGACGAAGTCATAAAGGATAAAAATGAAAATCAGTATCGTTAAAGAATCCTTAAATAACGAAACTCGTGTTGCTGGCTCGCCTCAATTGGTCAAAAAACTTATAAAAAAAGGATTTCAAGTTTTCGTTGAATCATCAGCAGGAAACAAGGCTTATTTTTTAGATGATGATTTTAGCCAACAAGGGGCTACAATTGTTGACAAAAAACAAGCTTATTCCAGTGATGTTATATTTAAAGTCAACAAACCAACAAAAGAAGAAATCAACCTCCTTCATCCTGGGCAAATGATTCTTAGTCTTCTTGAACCCTACAATAATGATGGATCACTTCAAGCTTTAGCCAGTAGTAATGTGAGTGCCGTTAGTTTTGAACTCATTCCAAGAACTTCAAGAGCACAATCAATGGATGTTTTGTCATCTCAAGCCAATATCGCAGGCTATCGAGCTGTTATTGAATCAACCCTCCATTTTCAACGATTTTTTCCTGTAATGATGACTTCAGCCGGAATGGCAAAATCCGCTAAAGTTGTCATTTTAGGCGTTGGTGTGGCTGGTCTTCAAGCCATTGCAACAGCTCGACGTCTTGGATCTAATGTTGAAGCCTTTGACATACGTCCTGAAACTCGAGAACAAGTTTATTCATTAGGAGCAAAATTTATCGATCTTGACCTTGGAGAGTCTGGAGCAGGAGAAGGCGGATACGCCAAAGAACTTTCTGAAGAAGGCAAAAAAAAGCAGCAACTTTTATTGAGTGAACATCTTAAAAAAGCAGATGTAATTATAACAACAGCTAATATTCCTGGAAAAAAAGCACCCATTCTTGTGACCGAAGATACCGTCAGAGGAATGAGGTCTGGTTCAGTCATTATTGATATGGCCGCTGCTAATGGTGGAAATTGCCCTCTTTCTCAACCTGATAAGGTCGTCAATAAATTTGGCGTCACAATTGTTGGACACACAAATTATGCAGCCATGGTGGCTTCAGATGCTTCTTTATTTTTTGGCAACAATTGCCTTAACCTTCTTGAAGTCTTTGTTAAAACCATCAACGAAAAACCAACCCTTCATTTTGATAAGGATGACGATATTATTAATGCCGCATTAGTCACTCATGAAGGAAAGTTAAGAATTTAAAACGTTGGTTGATTTATAGTTGGCTGTTTTGCAGCTTGCTGTTTTGCAGCATGCCTTAGTGGCTGCTGAAAAACAGTCAAATTTGAGGCGCGCGAGCTCAAATCGAACGAGG
>CAYMLA010000284.1:0-4028 GCA_964390785.1 uncultured Bdellovibrionales bacterium
ATAAGTTGTCTGGAAGAGTAATGACGATTGCTGGCGATCAATTGGGTGAAAAATATCTTAAAAAACCAATGGGAAACATTTCAGTTTATGCTGTTTTAGTTAAAGCCATTGGGCTTGATACTAATGAAGCGGCTAAAGCCTTACAAGATAATCTTAAAAAAAGACGACTTCCAGATCTGATTGTTGCTGCTAATTTGGATTTGTTTAATGAAAGTGTTAATGGAGTTAAAGAAGGTGTTTTTAATGAAAAGGCAGATCATTTTGAAGAACCTTTTGCTGGATATGGTGAAGTTCCTATGGGGGCTCAGTATCGTTTAAGGGTGTCTCGTTCAAACAAAACATCAAGCTATGCTCGTGCAGGAACTCAAGTTGTTTTTGAAGATCCTCAACAGTCTTGTACGGGGTGTACTTCTTGTGTGACAGCTTGTCCAGAAAATATTATCACCTTTGTTCCACATGATAAAAAAGGAATTTTAGTAACAGGTGCCGATTTTGCAAATTACTGCAAAACTTGTAATGAGTGTATCGAAGCATGTCCTGAAAATCTTTTTAAGGAACAACCTTATGAAGAACCGTGGGAGGAAATTGTTTAATGAAATACATTGAAAATGAATACGGAGCCATTTATCCCGATGCAATTGATCTTGCTCAATTAAAAAATGCTCACAAAAACTTAATTCCAGAAAAACAATCGGTGATAGCCGATGGTAATATGGCTGCTGCTTATGGAGTTTTGCAAATGTGGCGTTGTATGATTTATGCCGGATTTCCGATTACTCCTTCGACAAAATGGTTGGAATTTATTTCAGCTAAAGTTGCGAGTCGATCCGTTGGGCATAAAAAAGTGAAGCTTTTAGAGGCTGAACATGCTGTTGCAGATTATCTTGTTGGGGCAGCAGCAAGTTGTCGTGATTTGCTTTTTACGACGGCAACATCTTCAGTGGGATTGGATCACATGACTGAGACTACCCGAACATTAGGTGCTAGCGGGTTAGGTAATGTTATGCTTGTTAACGTCTATCGTGCTACAGCTAATTTTCCAATTTGTATTGAGGGAGATCCTTCAGACACATTGGCTCATCGAGATGATGGATGGATTCAGGTGGTTTGTCGTGGAAAACAACAAATTTATGATACCGTTCTTCAATTGCCCTGTGTTGGAATGCATCCAAGTGTAATGACGCCAACAATGCCCGGTTACTATGGTCTTAAAGACAGTCATAAAAATGGTCGTTTATGGTTAGAGTCTGATCAATCAGTTAATGACTTTCAAGATCGATGGATTAAAAAATGTGAAGTTCCTGGATTAATTAATGGGGATACAAGTTTTGGAAGTATTGTTACATCGAAGCATTTTCAAGCTTTTAAATTCAATCAAAAAAATCGTTTAGAAAATGCGTTTGATGTTTATTCTCGTGTTGGTGAAGATTTCCAAAAAACATTTGGTCGCCCAGGATTAGAGTGTATCGAAAAAATTGGTTGGCCTGATGATAATCAAGTTGATTTAGCTGTTATTAGTATGGGACCTGATGTGGGAACGTTAGAGGAAATTTTAGCTGAAGAGTGTCAACGAACGGGAAAAAAGATTGGATTATTGGCTGTTCGTCTGCTTTCGCCATTTCCGTATTTTGAATATGCTCGGTTGCTTGAAAATGTTCCTGCTGTAGCCGTTGTTAATCAAGCGTCTCATCAGGGGCGTGGACATCTTACATTAGATATTTCTGATGCTGTTATTAACAATGATAATAAACCTGTGGTGAGCAGTTTTTTTGCTGGATTGGGTGGAGCAAATGTTTCGATTTCAACTTGGCAGAAAATCATTGATGAAGGTTTAAAAAGCTTAGCCATTGGAAAAGTTGAAAAACCATATCAATTTGTGCATGAAGGGGTGGTTTTATGAGTTCCTTAAAAGAAATTGTTCAACGGGAGAGTTGTTTTCAGCCTGGAAGTTCTTTGTGCACAGGTTGCATGGAGTCGGTTGCTTTTCAAAATGTTGGAAAAATTACAGATAATGGAAAAAAAACAATTTATACGTTAGGAACTTTTTGTGGAGAAGTTTCCACATTAGCTTATCCTAATATTGTAGCTTGGGGGCGAGGCGAATCGACTCCTGAAGATTTTGGAAAGAGTTTTTCAATTATTCACAATGTTTTTGAATCAGCACCAACTGTTGCTGAAGCTGTTAGTGATGTTGGAATGTTATTAAATGAAGTGGGCGCTCTTGAACAGCCTATTCAAGTGATATCCAATAGTGGTGATGGCGGTGCCATTGCGATAGGGTTAAGAACTCTTCTTCATACAATCAATCGAAGAGCGAATATTACAATTATGGTGATTGTTAATGAGTTTTTTGCCAATACAGGATTTCAGTATTCTCCGACTGCGACTGTTGGTGGCGAGACCAGCACAACTCCAGTAGGAGCGGATGGTCGAGCGAATACTCATGAACCCATGGATTACATTCATCTTTGTATAGCAGCAGGAGCTGGTCTGGTTGCTCAAGTGAGTCCCGCCTATCCAAAGTATTTTTTAAAAGTTATGGAAAAAGCTCTTGAGTGTAAAGAAACTTCGGTCATCTTTGTTCCTGGGCCATGTATTACGGGTTGGAAGTTTGCTGAAGGTATGGTTAAGGATTTAGCTGTGCTTGGAGCTGAAACAGGATTTTTTCCTTGTTTCCTTAAGGAAAAGGGCAAAAAAGGAGAGGTCAAGTTTATAAAACGTGAACTTGAAAAGCGAACACCCATTGAAGATTTTATGGGACCTCAACGACGTTATTATCATCTTGTAAAATTGGATAAACAATCTGGAAAGTATGTGACTAAGCCTGGCGCTGAAGAAATTATGACTGAGATTCGTAACTCAATTCAAAATCGATTGGATCGTTTGTTTAAAATTGCTGAAATTGATATTTAATGGCTGATAAGATTGAGATTGTTATTTGAATTAAAGTGCAGACTTTGACCGTGACTGAGCACAGTGAAACTGATCGTTTCGTTATTCTTCAAAAGTGTGTTAAGAACTTCTGGCGGTTCGTCCAGAGGTTCATCTGAAAGAATAAAAGTACCCCAGTGCATAGCAATAGAATGTTTTGTTTTTAAGTCCTTATGAATTTGAAGGGCTTCTTCGGGATTAATATGATGATTTTTCATAAACCAACGAGGAGAATAAGCTCCAATAGGAAGAAGTGCAACTTGAATAGGGGCTAGACGATGAGCGATTTTTTTGAACTGTTTTGAATAACCTGTGTCACCAGCAAAAAATAAGGTGAGTTCATCAATTTGAACGTGGTATCCACACCAAAGTGTTTTATTTGTGTCCCATAAACTTCTTTTGCTCCAATGTTGGATGGGTGTTGCAGTAATAATGGCATTATTTAAAGAGGATTTTTCCCACCAATCCAATTCAATGATATTTAAATTGGGAAAGTGACGATTAAACCATTTTTTTAAATTTAATCCAACATAGATTCTTACTTGAGGAAAAGTTGTGGAAATTCTTTTTATACTTTCAAAATCAAGATGATCATAATGACTGTGTGAAATTAAGACGAAATCCAATTGTGGAAGATCTTCAATTTGTATTGGAGGAGGAACAACTCTTTTAGGCCCTGCCCAAGAAACAGGTGAGGCTCTATTGGAAAAATGAGGGTCTGTAAGAAAAGAGAAGTTTTTGGTTTGAATGTAAAAAGTGGCATGTCCAATCCAAGTGATGCTTGGTTTAGGAAAATCAATCAACTGCTTTTTTGATAAGGTGAAAAGAGGAAAACGATAATCTTCTGGATTTTTTTGTTTGGGGCGGTTCCATTGCCATTGAATAAAATCCCAGAAACCAAGATGGTTTTTCACTTCAGGATTGATAAACCCATTTTGGAGATGATGAGGTTTTTTTTCTATCGAAGTCGAAGCGCAAGAAAGCAAAGGTAAAATTAAACAAATAAACAGACCCAAAAACAGTGTTGTGTGCATAGCTAAATTTTTACATAGAGATTTTTTTTATTCAAGGATTATACGTCCACCAGATAACAGAAC
>CAYMLA010000285.1:0-4004 GCA_964390785.1 uncultured Bdellovibrionales bacterium
GGTCCATATTTCGCGAATCCGTTGTTGAGCCGTGTCTTCGGGATATGGAAGAGATGGTGTTTAAAGAAGAGGAAATACTCTTTCCAATGTCCTTTGAGGCGCTTAGCGAAACTGACTGGGGAGAAATATATAGCCACAGCCCCGAAATCGGTTTTGCCTTTGTCGAACCGGAGGAAGGGTATCAACCCCCGGCGCCCGCCGATCAACCGGGCCAAACGGAGGGCCTTCCATCGGCCGGGCGGGTTGTGTTCCCGACCGGATCGATAGGCATCGATGAAATGAAAGGGCTCTTCCGCGCTCTTCCCTTTGATGTGACGTTTGTCGACGCCGACGACCGGGTACGCTATTTCAGCGAAGGGCCGAACCGGGTGTTCGCTCGCACCAAGTCCATCATCGGAAGGAAAGTCCAGCATTGCCATCCTCCCTCCAGCGTCCACGTCGTTGAAAAAATCGTGGATGATTTCCGTTCAGGAAAAGAAAATGCCTGTTCTTTTTGGATAAATATCAAAGAGCGGTTTGTCATGATCCGCTATTTTGCTGTGCGAAACAATCAAGGAGCGTATATAGGCACGCTCGAGGTGACGCAGGATTTAACCGAGGAGCGAAACCTCAAAGGGGAACGCCGGCTTTTGGAGTACGACAAACCGGGAGATGCCGTATGAGCCACTCAAAATTGGAAATCAATCCGAGCACAAAAGTAGCTGAGGTTCTTGAGGTTTACCCTCAATTGGAGGAGGTGTTAATTTCCTTATCTCCGCAATTTTCCAAACTTAAAAATCCGGTGTTAAGACGCACTGTCGCCCGATTCGCCACGCTCGAGTCCGCCGCCAAAATGGCGGGTATTCCCTCTCGAAGTTTAGTTGGGCGGCTTAGAGAATCGGCCGGTTTGGATGCTCTTACGGACCTCTCGCAATCACGTTCAATTGAAGAGGTCCCAAACCGACCGGGCTGGGTTCAGTCCGGCGAAGCAAAAGAAAGCGTTTCAGCCGATGAAATCATTGCCAGAAGGGAAAATCCCGAACTTGGTCCTTTTGTTGACTTAGAGGATTTTAGCTCATTTCTTAATGCTTGGGGAATCACAATTAATGACCCAAATGAGCCTGATGCCCCCAAAATTCCACTTTATTTTTCGGGAGTTTTTAATTTTAAAATCCAAAGCACTGGACAATCAAAAAATGCCACACGTGAAATTGTTGCCATTGTTTATGATTTTGATAAAGTAGAAGAAAGACTCGAATCTTTTTTAGAAGAAGAGAACGAAAAAAAAGACGAGAATACCCCAGAAGATTGCAAAGAATTAAAAGGAGATCAACTCTACCAATGTCTGTGTAAAGACAAAGAGTCACAGACAGAAAAAAACAAATGTTTTCAAGAACAAAAGAAAAAACATGAAAAAGCAGCTCAAAAAGGAGACAATGAAAAAAAACAACCCAGTAAACTTTCCCCACCAAGAATTGTTTATTGGATTGAAAAATAGATTTTACACGGCCTCAATTTAGGAGCTTTAACCATGAGAAGCATCGGAATCGATATTGGCTCTTCATCCATTAAAATAGCCATTATTGATACTAAATCTAATAAGAATGTCATTACCCAATTGATCGAGCATAAGCTTAAAATTGAACCTGGATATGATCATCAAATTGACATTATTGATTTTCTTAGAACTCTATCTTCAGAACAATCTAGCTATCAACCTCGCTACTGCATGACGGTTTCACAAGAAAAAGTAAGCACCAAACAAAAACTCTTTCCCTTTAAAGAACGACAAAAAATCATTAAAAGCCTTGCCTTCGAACTTGAAGATGAACTTCCTCTTACGGTAGACAAAGCCATCTTTGACTCAAAAATTCTCTGTTACATCAATCAACAAGCTAAAGTCTTGGCGGTTGCTTGTCCCAAAACTCATATTTCTGATCTAATAAGCCTTTGTAACGACGCTCTTATTGACCCCCATATTTTTTCACCTGAAGGCTTTTGTTTTCTCAATGTCATTTCCTCGTGGAGCCGTCCCCCACTCACTCTGTCGACAAACGAAGAAATCGATGATATCGACCAAAAACAAACTTCGTCATTTCCAGAAAAAGCAAAAATTTATCTCAACTTAGGATACAAACGAGTCGTTGCAGTCGTTGTCACTGAAGACGACCAAATTGTAGCCACACGCTCTTTTTTATGGGGGTCACAACGTCTTGTTGAATCCATTGCACAAAATTACAAACTCTCTTATCAAGAAGCCTATAAAGAAACTATTTCAAAATCATTTATTCTTGTCAATAAAGACGGTGCAACTAAAGATCAAATCAATTTCTCCAATATTATAAGCAACTCTATAAAACCATTTATTCGCGAAATGCAACTTTGGTTAATTGAAATTAAAAGCTCATTTCATTTAGACTTTTCAGAGCTTTTATATACGGGAGGAACCGCTCAAGTAAAAAATCTGGGCGCCTATTTTACACAAAATTTAAATCTTCCTTCAAATCATCTTCGATATGTTGATAAAATTGACAGTGTCGTCCATAATGGACTTAGTGATAAACAAGTCATCTGTTTTGCTACCGCCATTGGAGCAGCAATTGAAACTCTTAAAATTCCTCGAAATCCTGCTATTAATTTTTTAAAAAATGAATTTGCATCACGAAATAAAGGCATAAAAGTCATTTGGAAACAATTTGGACCATCACTGATTGCCTTATTTTTTCTTTTTTTTATTTTTTCTATCTACGGATTATCTCGAGATTCCGTTTCAAAAACCCTTTCAGATCAAGCTTATCAACAACTCCAAGAACAAGCCGGTTTAATTGCTAATTTACCAAAATCTAAAATCACCCCTAGTCAAATTAATAAGTTTATTCAAGAAAGACAATATATTGCAGACACGCAAAAACTTTTATTATCAGCCATTGAAATTAATTCTCCACTAGAAATCATCAAACAAATCTCACAATTTCTACCAACAAAAAATGAAACAACACTTGATATTATTGATCTTAATATTCAAAATAACCAATTAAGAATTTCTGGATTCACAAATTCCACTCCTAGTATTGCTAAAATTAAAAGTGCTTTGAGTAAAATTGCAAAAAACGGAATGATCACTCAAAAAAAAGCTCCTCAAAATGCAACAAACCAGAGACTCAAACATCCCTTTAGCTTTGAAATGAGCATTGATCGAAATACCGGAGGTATAGATTGAATTTTGAAGACTTAAAAGATCAACTCATAGAAAAATTTCTCTTAATACGAGAACGTGTAGAAGAAAGTTCGTTCTATATAATGCTTAAAGAGCGTTATGAAAACTTAAACAAACGAACTCAAAAAATTCTCCAAATTTCAATCATTGCTTTTGTATTGGTTATTATAATTCAAATGCCTTTCAGTTCTTTTTTGAGTTCTTCAAATCATATTGATGATTTCTTACACAACAGAGAGCTTATCCAAGACTTACTTCTCGCAAGTAAAATTTCAAGCACTAATACGAGTGTTCCTACTCCCCCCCATTCACAAGCTTTAAAATCTCAAATTGAAGACTTACTCAAACGAGCTCGACTCATTCCTGAGCAAATTGAATCCATTACAAACAATGAAATAATGTCTTCTTTATTTCCAGAAAAATTGATTCAAGAAAATACCGTTATCAAAATTAATCAGCTTAATGTAAGACAAGTTTTTGATATTGGTGCTCAACTGGAATCACTAATGCCAACAATCAAGCTCAAAGACATCAGCATTCAAGCAAACAATAAAGACACTCATTATAAAGATGTCACCTATACTTTGGTCTCATTAAAGCTTCCTCAATTTAAATCTGAAAGTCTTGAATCTGATGATTCTCAAAAAAAATCGCGCCCACAAACAAAAAGAAAAGTGAGACTATAAAATGTTAGGCTCTATAGTAGAAAAAATCATGTTTATTTTAAAATTTCTATTTGGCCACAAAAAAAAATTAGTCTTATTTTTTCTATTTGTTATTATTTTTGTTTTCATGTTTTTTCCATTTA
>CAYMLA010000286.1:0-4000 GCA_964390785.1 uncultured Bdellovibrionales bacterium
TGTTGTCGCTGCTTTTGCCGAGCATGCTTGTCATGGGTCTACAGGAGCGGCCCCCATTGTTCGTGATGTTATTTGGGCTTATTTTGATAAATTTTACGCTGAAAAACTTAAATCTCCTTTCAAGAGACTTTATCCAAAAAAATAATATTTAATTGTATAAAGTTTAAGGAAAACTTATGAAACTGACATTGCATATAAAAGAACGCTCTTTTTTAAAACGATTTGATATCAACTTTTTAATTGTTGTCCTTGCACTCAATCTTGTTGGTTTAATCAATCTCTACAGTGCCACTCATGGAGCTCACACTACAGGCATGAGTCCTTTATTTGTTTCACAGATTTTTTGGCTTGTCGCGGGGTGGTCACTTCTTATTGCAATCACATTTATTGATTATCAATTTTTTAATCGAATTGCTGTGTTTTTATTTGTCTTAAATATAATTGCACTTATTACTGTTGTATTCATTGGAAAAACTTACTATGGAGCCCAAAGATGGCTTGATTTAGGCTTTTTTCGTTACCAACCCTCTGAAACCATGAAAGTTGTTTTAGTTTTAGTTTTAGCCAAAATTTTATCAAATAAATCTCGACTCGAAGGATTTGGGCTAAAAGATCTCATCTGGCCAACAATAATCACTCTAATTCCCTTTATAGCTGTTGTCATACAACCTGATCTTGGTACTTCCCTTCTGCTTTTGGCTGTATTTGGATCCATGATTATGTTTGTTGGAGTTAAAAGAAAAATTCTTGTTGTAGCCTCACTCGTTATACTTTTTACGCTCCCTATTGTTTGGAATTTCGGATTAAAAGACTATCAAAAAACAAGAATTCTAACCTTTATGGATCCCGGAAAAGATCCAAAAGGAAGTGGGTACAATAGCATTCAATCAAAAATTGCCGTTGGAAGTGGAATGCTTCTTGGAAAAGGATTTAGAAAAGGAACTCAATCTCAACTTGAATTTCTTCCGGAACGACACACCGATTTTATTTTTTCAGTTTTAAGCGAAGAACATGGTTTTTTTGGAAGCATTATCACAATCGGCCTTTTTACTATACTCCTTGTAATGGGAATAAACATTGCTAGTGAAGCTAGGGATAAATTTGGAAGCCTTGTTGTCGTTGGTGTATTATCAATCATTTTTTGGCATGTTTTTATAAACATAGGAATGGTTATTGGCATTCTACCTATTGTTGGCGTTCCGCTTCCCTTGCTTTCGTATGGCGGTTCAAGCATGTTAACAACAATGGGAGCTTTAGGAATTATTTCAAGTATTGCTTATCGAAAGTTTTTATTTTAGGTTTTGTCTAAACGATTCTGCAATAACAATGGCTGAGGCTACAGAAGCATTATAACTAGCCTGTGAACTAAGTTGTGGAATGAAGATTTTTTGATCACACGCTTTTTGAGTTGCTTTTCGAAGCCCTTTATCCTCTCCGCCAATAACCCAAACAACCTTTTTAGGAATCTCCAGATCAAAAAGGGATTGTTCACCGTGAGCATCCAAACCGAATACCCAAAACCCCTTTTTTTTTAAATCATTCAGTGGAGGCTCCAATTGATTAAAAAATTCAACCGGAACATGTTCAACACCACCACAAGCCACTTTATGCACAGAAGGGCTGAGCTTAACAGAACGATTCGTTGTCGCCAAAATGCCATCAACTCCCATTAGCCATGACGTTCGAAGTATTGCTCCCAAATTATGAGGATCTTCTAAACCATCGAGAGCAAGAACAATGGATCTCTTTTTTTCTGATTGATATAAATTATTCCAATCCATTTCAGGATGATTTTTTAAAACAACAACAACCCCTTGATGTCCACTCCCTAGGCGATCAAAATCTTTCAATGGTTTATCAATGACGGAAATTTGATGTGTCTTAGCTAAGGCTAACAACTGAGTTATTTCGACCTTTCCGCTTTTATTTTCATTATTGATCCAAACTTCAACAATAGAAGACGAATTCACATTTAAAGCTTCAAAACAAGCATGATAACCCATCGCAAATCGGCAATCATTTGGCAATTTTTCTTTTTTTTGTGATTTTCCAAAACGATTCAATGATTTTGAATCTCTATTTTGAATCGTTCTTTTTTTTGAAAATTTCAAGTTTATTATCTCCAAACAAAAAATATCACGTGAATTCCATTTCGTTTCGTCTTAAATCTACAGTCTTAAGTTATCAGTAATCAATTTCTTGTCCCTTTTTTTCTTTAAGACCAAAACAGCTCTTTTAAAAACAACTTTGCTTCTTCTCTCTCTTGCCCTTTTGCCTCTAAAATTGGACGTCCGACGACAATTGCACTGGCTCCCTGTTTAATAGCTTCTGCTGGAGTCATCACTCTTTTCTGGTCATCATTGATTGATCCTTGAATTCTTCTAACTCCAGGAGTCACAATAAAACTGTCTGGATAGTTTTGCCTTAAAGCCTGTGCTTCATGAGGAGAACAAACAAATCCTCTTAAGCCACTTTGATAAGCATCTAATGCTAAATGGTTGACATGATCAGAAATGCTCATCGATTTCATATTTGATGGCAGATTTTCAGTGGAAAAACTTGTTAACACCGTCACAACAAGAATTTTAAATGGACGCTCTTTTGATAACTCGTTCTCAAGATGACTTAATCGCTTTAAGGCTTCTCTACCGGATTGAGCATGAATAGTGACAAGGCTTGCGCCCATTTCAAAGGCTGCACGAACAGAGTGTTCCATTGTGTTCGGAATATCTAAAAACTTCATATCTAAAAAAACAGGAGCAAAATGAGACGCTTGATGAATAATTTCCTTTCCATATCTTATAACTAAACGTGGTCCAAGTTTTATTCCTCCAACAAGAGGCCCTAACACACGAATTAACTCCAAACAATAATCAAAATCATCAAGATCCAAAGCAACAATTAAAGGATTTTTTAAAAAAGAATTATTTTCAATTGTATCCATTTATCTTCCTTTCAAAATAGCCAATTTACATTTCACGTCTGTCACTGATTAAAGCCAGTCCAATCTCAGAGTCCATTTTTCTTATTGGCATTGCTCCAAGTGGAGTTACAAAAATTTCTGCAGTCACCGCCACAGTAAGTTCAAATAAATGTCCTCCATAAACATTAAACTCTTTATCGCTAATTAATGCGTGAAGATGAACAAAGGGTTCACCTTCTTTAAGGGAAAGATTACCCATAAGAGAAATTAATTCGTAATCATCACCTTCAAAGCACTTTTTAACATAATTTTTATGATGGAGGTCATAATAACCTAATTCAACGTCCTTAACTGCACCAATTGCCGTTAAATTTGCTCCTTGAATCTCTTTTTCTTTCAAAACAGCCGTTAAACTTTCAATTAATTTTTCGCCTTGTTTTAAAACGACCATAAATTGATGATTTTTACCTGTAATAATCATAACTAAGACCTCACTTCGTTTTGTCCGCATCCTGCATTTTTAATTAATACTATAATCCATTCAAGACAAGCGAACAAATTAATTTTTTCTTTCTTTGTTATTGGAATTAAATTTGTTATGATTCATGATCAAAAGACAAAAAGATTATTTTGCGAAGCCATTTTGCAATTCTATTGGAGATGATATGAAACCATTTAATTATCAGCCCACTTACCAATTAGGAGCAGATCAAACTCAATATCGATTCATCACCAACGAGGGAGTCCAAACTCTCTGTTTTAATAATAAATCAATTCTAACTTTTCAGTATGATACGCTAAAAAATCTTTCTGAATTAGCGTTTAATGAAGTCTCCCATTTATTTAGGACAAGACATCTTGAAAGTCTTTCAAAAATACTTCAAGACCCTGAATCATCTGATAATGATCGCTTTGTTGCCAATGATTTACTTAAAAGTGCTGTCATTTCTGCAGAACGAGAATTCCCCTCCTGTCAAGACACAGGCACCGCAATTATTATGGGAAAAAAAGGACAATTTGTTTGGACAGACTTTAACGAAAAACAAGCTCTTTCAGAAGGAGTTTTCAATTGCTTTC
>CAYMLA010000287.1:0-3996 GCA_964390785.1 uncultured Bdellovibrionales bacterium
AGCATAATTCTTGTTTTTTTAGAGAAGATTATCATTTTTTTTCATTCCGCTTTGTCAATTTATTGCTTTATTTTAAATTCAGTTATAATTAATTATTGCTACCAGATTAATACTATTTTTTTGTGTCGGTCACAAAAAAATAGTATTAGGGGAAATGTTTAATTTTAACGGGAGAAAAAAATTGACAACCAATAAAGAAAGACCAAAACCATTTGTTTTTCCTGAGTTTTGTAAGGGGTGCGGCCGTTGTATCGAAGCTTGTACAAAAGGTTGTATTTCTATGGGAACAGAAATCAATCCTGCGACGGGACTTATTCCAATTCAGTTGAATTTAGAAAAATGCACAGCGTGTGGTTTGTGTATTGCTGCGTGTCCTGAGCCTTTCGGTTTAAGACCATTGATTGTTCCCGAATGTGAAATTGATTCTGCTGATCCTTCTAAAGTTTTTGGAGAAAAAGAAAGACAAAAACCACATCCGAAAACTATTCCTGATAAGCGAATTCCTCTTCCAGAAACAAGGCCAATGGTTATTAAAGGAACTTATGCTTCAGCGATTGGAGCTATTTTGGCTGGTTGTCGTCATCTTTATGGTTATCCTATAACTCCTTCAACGGAAGGCACAGAGTTGATGGCTAAATTTCTTCCAAAGTTAAATGGTGTATTTTTTCAAGCCTTAAGTGAAGTGGCTACGGCTAATATGATGTATGGAACTGGAGGGGCTGGCTTAAGAAGTATGACTTTTACATCTTCTCCAGGATTTAGTCTGATGCTCGAAGGCATTTCTTATATGGTTGGAGCAGAACTTCCAGGGGTTTTTGTTAATATTATGAGAGGTGGACCAGGTTTAGGAAACATTGGGCCTGAGCAGGCAGATATTAAACTTGCTTGCCGCGGTCTTGGACATGGTAACTCATATGCAATTGTTTTAGCCCCTGCGACTCCACAAGAGATGCTTGATTTAACCATTAAGGCTTTTGATCTTTCTATGAAGTATAAAAATCCTGTTGTTATTTTAGGCGATGGATATTTGGGACAGATAACAGGTAAAGTGCAATTGCCCAAGGAAATGATTGAACCTGGAATTCCTGACTGGGCTGTTTATGGTGATGGAGATCATCGAGAAAATCTAATTAGCTCCATTCGTTTAAGTGAAGTTGAGTTGTCTGAACATAATATTCATTTGAATAAAAAATATCAACAAATGATTGACAATGAACAAATGGCTCATCTTTTTCAATGCGATGATGCTGAGCACTTAGTGGTTGCTTGTAATACGCCTTCACAGATGGCGATGGGGGCTGTTCATGAATTAAGGAGTGAAGGACATAAAGTGGGTTTGTTTCGTCCAATGACTTTATGGCCTTTTCCAATCAATGAGCTAAACAATCTTTTACCAAATGTAAAATCCATTACCGTTGTTGAGGCCAGCAATGGTCAACTTGAAGATGAAATGAGGCTTGCTTTGAGTTATTCACCAGTCAAAGCTCCAGAACGGATTGAACATGTTCGTGCCTTTGGTGGGCTGCTGCCTCAGTTGATTGATGTAAAAGAGAAGGTTTTAAGCATTATAAACAAGTAAAAAATAAGGATATGAAATATGAGAGCCTATTATAATAAATTTGAAAGACATGCGCAGGGTGAAGGCCTTAAGGGTCATTCAACACATTATTGTCCAGGGTGTGGGCATGGTTTGGTTCATAATTATATAGCTGAAGCTATTGATAAACTTGACATTCAAGATCGAACGATTGCTGTTTCTCCTGTTGGTTGTAGTGTTTTTTTGCATTACTATCTTGACGTGGGCAATACTCAAGCCGCTCACGGCCGTGCGCCCGTGGTGGCGTTAGGACACAAGTTTGCAAATCCTGATTCTGTGGTGATTAGTTATCAAGGAGATGGGGATCTTGGGTCTATTGGATTGGCCGAGATTGTTCATACCGCCCAATCAGGGCTTCCCATCACAGTTATTTTTGTTAATAACGCCATTTATGGAATGACGGGTGGGCAGATGGCTCCGACGACATTAATGGGACAAACCACTCAAACGTCTCCTTATGGACGATCTCGTTTTGAGGGCGAACCAATGAAAATTGCAGAGATGATCGCGGGCTTAGATGGGCCAGTGTATGTTGAGCGAGTTGCGTTGTTTGATAGCCAGAAACGAAATAAAGCAAAAAGAGCAATTCGAAAAGCGATTCAAATGCAAGTTGAAAATAAAGGATTTGCTTTTGTGGAAGTGTTGGCAGAGTGTCCGACTCATTTAAAATTATCTCCAATCGAGGCGTCTAAATGGGTAGAAGAAAAGATGCTTCCTTTGTATCCATTGGGTGTAAAAAAAGAAATCGAGACTGAGCCTTGGTTTAAACTGAATAAACCTCATTTTAATCCAGAATCAATTTTAAAAGTAATTGGTGGTACAAATGAAAAGGTTGAAAAACATACGGAAGAATTTCCTTCACATATTGATTCTGTTGATGTGTCTTTAAAGTTAGCAGGATCAGGAGGTGATGGAGCACAAACGGCAGCCATGCTGATCACTCAAGCGGCTATTTTTGAACAGTTTGATGCCACTCACATTCCAAGTTATGGGCCAGAATCCAGAGGAGGAACGTCTTATGCCGATGTTCATATCGCTAAGAATAAGGTGCATTCGCCCTCTGCGCCTAATCCTCATATTTTAGTGGCCTTCAATGCTCCTAGTTTGACGAAATTTGGTTCATCTGTTGTCAAGGGGGGTACAATTATCTACGACAGTTCTGTTATTGATGAAGTTCCTGTTTTTGATTCGAGTGTTAAAGTTTATGGTGTTCCATTTACTTCGATTGCTGCTGATTTGGGTAAGCTTTTGGTTAAAAATATTGTTGCTTTAGGGGCTTTGCAGGCCGCCACTCAGATTTATAGCAAAGAAACTTTTTTGGCGACCATCAGAAGAGCCTTAGCCCATAAATGTGCTCTTATTCCTCTTAATGAACAGGCTTTTGAGTGGGGAGCAAAAGCAATTCAGAATAATGATTTTGTTCGTCGCTGATCTTTTTTAGATGAAAGATTAAAAAGGCTTGACATGGCGCACAAACCCTTTTATTGTTAATAAGTTATTTTGGGGAGCAGCAAAATATTTTTTTTCTATATTGTGGTTGTTTTGCTATTATTTCAAAATCATTTGAATTTGAGGGAGGCTTTTTATGCGTTCAATATCCGATACGATCTTTGCAATCGTTATGGTGGGTGTTTTTTTGGCTTTATTTTGGGCAATTAGTCCTTTGAGCCAAGATCCAGCTCCGACTTCAAAGGTTCCAGCATCAACTTTAACCGAGTAGTGGTCTTTTAGTTGTCACTTTCTTTATTTCACATCAGTGACTAAATAGTGGATTTCATTTAATGCTTTTCTATTGTTGCTAGGAAGCTCAGTTTTTTGGTCGTTTTCAGACAAGAGGTTTTTGTCCTCTTTATATCCAACGGCAAACGCAATCATGATTTTGTGTTCTTCTGGATTTAATTTGAGAATTTCAAAGGTTTTATTTGTTTTAAACCCTGCCATGGCGTGAGTGTAAAGACCTAAGTGAGTTGCCTGTAAGGCAAAGCTCATCCAAGCGGAGCCACAATCAAAATCACTCCATTGGTTTTCTTTATTATTTTTAAGAAATTTTTTTCGAGCAATCAAAAACCCAAGAAGAGGGGCGGAGCGAGCCCAAGACTGATTAGCTTCAACAAGGCAAGAACAAAAATCTTCAAGACGTTTTTGTGAATTTGCAAGATAAAAAATCCAAGGTTGTTCGTTATAACAAGAGGGAGCCCATCGAGCGGCTTCAATTAAAACGTTTAAATCGTCTTCTTTAACAGGTTTATTTGAAAAACGGCGTGGTGACCAGCGGTTAAGAAATTGTTGATGGAGATTATTAAAATTTGAAATTCTTTCCATGGTGCACATCCTTTCATTTGAAGTATTATACTATAAGACTCCCAAATCTCGTTTTTTTAAGCAAATTTATCATTACG
>CAYMLA010000288.1:0-3348 GCA_964390785.1 uncultured Bdellovibrionales bacterium
ATAACTGACTCTGAAAATGCCTGTAAGACTTGACTTCTCAATGAACGACCGGAAATTACTTTATCATGAATTTCACTTGAATTAACAATATCAAATGCAATCACAACAAGATCCTTCTTTATTGGAAATTGAATCTTTTTCTGTTCAATAGACCAAATCAAAAAGGGAGGAACCCAACACTGCAACTCTTCTCGAATCGATTTTTCCTTTGTTCTTGCCTTCTCTAATTCAATGGTCATTAATAACAGCTTTTCATTTTGAGCCCTTAATTCTTCTCCTCTTTGTTTTAACTCATTCTCTAAGCTTGTATTCTTATTACTTGTTTGAAAGTATTCTATACAAGTCAACAATCGTGCTTCTAAATCATCCATGTCCCAAGGTTTTCTAATATAATCGAACACACGAGCCGTTCGAACAGATTCGACAACCAAATCTTCATCTGAATACCCTGTCACCAAGACTCGAACAGATTGATCACTTAGCTTTCGACACAACTCTAAAAACTGAACTCCATTCATCCCTGGCATTCTTTGGTCAGAAACAATCACCCAAGGTTTAAGAGCTTCAATTTTCTCAATCGCTTTGACAGGACAATCAAACGTAAACACATCCCAATCTTCAGGCAACGCAGCTTCAAACACTGTTAAATTATGAGCCTCGTCATCAACGTAGACAATAACAGGCTTCATGCAACTCTCCTTTGTTGAGAAAAACTCAATTGAAAACTTGTTCCTTTTCCCTCTTCAGATTCAAAATTAATTTTCCCAGCTTGTTTATCAACTTCTGACTTAACAATGTGCAAACCCAGTCCAGATCCTTTTCCGACTTCTTTTGTCGTAAAAAAAGGATCAAATATTTTTTCTTTTAATTCCTCATTAATTCCTGAACCCGTATCTTTAACTTCTAAATACAACAAATCAGATTCAAAATAGGCATTTATAATTAAAATCTTAACACTCTGATTGTCCATAGCATCCAACGCATTTGAAATCAGGTTCATTAAAATCTGATTTAAAGAAACAACGTTGGTAAAAACCTCTAAATTTCGATCAATATTAATTTTCAACTCAACATTACCCAAACGGCTTTTTAACATTGTCAAAACAGAATTAACAATCTCAAAAATCTTTACATCCTTCATTTGAGCCTGATTTAATCCAGTATAATTACGAAGACTACTGACAATATCGATTGTTATTTGAACTCCATCTTTTACTGCTCGAAACAGATTTTCTAAAATTCTTTTATCTTTATCCTTTACCACAGATTTCATGCAAATTTTTTCAATTGATGGAATCGCACCAGAAACAAAATTGATTGAATTATTAATCTCATGAGCGATTCCTGCACTTAAGGTTCCAAGAGATGCCAACTTTGCAGACTGGACCAATTCAGCCTGTGCACATTTTAACTCATTCAACGTTTTCTGTAGAACTGAAGTTTTCATTTCAATTTCTATTTCTAAATTTTGCCTTAGGTAATCTCGCTCTTTATACGTTTGAACAATTCGATCATTAACAGCTAAGGCAAAAGTCAATAATGCGCCGACAACTCCAACAGAAAACAATACTGGGCCATCATAAAGTCCAGTGATTACAAAAATATCATTATAAGCCGCTAAAACAAAACCAAGAACAGAAATGATTTTTAAAATAGACGCTTTAGAAAACCCATTCACTTGAATAAGAATAAATTCCCTCACTGACGCAGACAAAAAATTCCCAATAACAAAAATAAATGGAATATTTGTTCCAAATTGAACCATATCGCCACTGTTGCCAAACACTATAAATCCTTGACAAATAATAAAACTCAACAAATATCCATAGAATCCAAATCGTTTTATTAACCCTTCAGATTTCAATGCCCACATTAAAAATAAAACTCCAAACCACAAACTAAAATCTGCAATTTTATGAGCCAACAACATGGACACAGAAATTCCAAAAAATGACAAAACGGTGCTCGAAAAATAACCGGACATAAAAATACATGATAAAAAAACACTCAACGTTAAATGATGAGAAACTTTTCCCCAAAATATAACAAGACAAAACAACCCTAAAATAACCAGACTCATTGCTGCACCAACATTAAATGTCTCCGAATAAAGAATATCAATCGGTTTGCTTGAAACTATTTGAGGAGAATGATTGATCCGAGAAAAATATTTAGAATACGAAAAAACTTCCCAATAAAGGGGTTCATTTGTAAGAAGTTGACTGCATTTTATAGAAGGAGCCCTATAAAAGGAGTGAGCCTGTTTTAAGTCAGGTTGACCCAGTCGAACAAGAACTTGATTTCCTTGACTGATCCTTTGAGCTCCATGGATCACTTTCGGAAAAGATAAATAATTCTCACTATTATTTATGCACTGATCAACCAATAGCGTAGAATAAGCTGAAAACAAAAAAACCTGATCCACTTCTTCCCATGACTTTTCAACATTCCATTCTTGTAAAACTTTTTCTGATAAGGTTTCAACACCAAGAAGAGATGAAATAAAAAGTAAAGCCGAAGTCGCAAATTCTTTCATTCACTAAGCCACTCTCAAATGAGGTTTTTTAGTTTGAGTTTCATTATCTATTTCAGTTTGGTTTTCATCCTTTTTTTCAAAACTAAAATCAGCTCGAATCATTGCTTTTTCAAAACAATTTGAGACAAAATCCAAATCCGAAAGCCCATGAGTCGCCATCACAGTAAAACGAAATCGACAATTTTTACGACTTACGGCTGGATACACAATCGGGACGACAAAAACGCCATCATCCAAAAGAGATTGAAACATTTTTCCCATTTTTGACTCATCTCCAATAACCACTGGAATAACGCTACTTTCATGGCTTTCCGCAAGAGGACACCCTAAATCTCTAAGATTTTTAACAAAATGCTTAATATTGGTTTTTAAATCTTGAAGCAATTCAACTTGATTTTCAAACAACTCTAAAGCCTTCAATGTTGCCGCCACCGTTGATGGTGGACAAGACACTGAAAACATGTGAGAGCGAGAAAAAAACTTAAGCCATTCACAAAGCTCTTCACTTCCCGTAACAAATCCACCAATGCCCCCAGCAACCTTTGAAAAAGTCCCCATGATAATATCAACTTCTTCCAAAAGATTATACTTTTCACAAGCTCCTAATCCTGTTTCTCCAATCACCCCAAAGGAATGCGCTTCATCAACCATAATGCGTGAATTATAATCTCGAGCCACTTTCATGATTTTATCTAATGGAGCCACATCTCCATCCATTGAAAAAACTCCTTCAGTCACAACCAAACAACCACAGTAATCTTCACGAACAGTTTTCAATAATTTTTCAAGATGAATATAATCATTATGTTTAA
>CAYMLA010000288.1:3358-3974 GCA_964390785.1 uncultured Bdellovibrionales bacterium
ATGTTTAAAGAAACGACTTGCTGCTTTAGACATGGCCATACCATCTTGAATAGAAGCATGAGATAATAAGTCAGAAACAATTAAATCACGCGCTCCTGTCACGCCAGACAAAATTCCAACATTAGCTCCATAACCTGAATTGTAGAGCAAAGCCTTTTCTTTTTTAAACAGGTGTGCCAGTCGCTCTTCAAGTTCAACATGAAGATCTGTAATTCCTGTTGTCAAGGCTGATCCCGTTGAGCCGAAGCCATATTTCTCTAAGGCCAACTGAGCTGCCTTTTGCACTTCAGGATGAGCAGCTAGACCAAGATAATCATTTGACCCCATAATAACATAATCATCTCGATTTCCTTTTCGCTTTCTCGTGAGCTTTACTCGTGTTCCTTTTGAGGGCTTTCGAATTGAAAGATAACCAAACTTATCACTTTTCTTCCACTCATTTAAAAAAATAGAAAATTGATGAAACCTCGAAAATAAATCGACATTTGAAAAATTCGCCTCTGAAAAACTAGCCAAAGAAAATTTTTCTGTTCCCAACTCCATATGATAAGCCGTTTTATTAGCGTCTAAGTCTTGCCTTAAACACAAACTCAATGGTCCCTCAATTGGAACCTTA
>CAYMLA010000289.1:0-3965 GCA_964390785.1 uncultured Bdellovibrionales bacterium
CTGAGAACTGAAGACTGAAATCTGTAGGCTGCGGACGAAGTCCGCTCTATGATTATAGACATTAAATTAATTAATGGATGCGTCTGATTAAGCTCATTGTTACGTCTGATTAAGCTCATTGTATAGACAAAAATTTATTTTAATTTGTCAAAATATGGAAAAATTTAATAAAAAATTTTAATAAAAAATGATAGTCCTTTGTCTAATAAAAAAGGAGAAAGTAAATCGGGTGAAAAAGTGAGTAATTTTTTCATATTCTGTCATAAATAAAAACGAATTTGACGAATTATTGCGCTTTGTGAAATAAATGATATTGATGTTTTTAGGGGAGGATATGTTTTTCAGTTTTTTTAGGCGTTTTTTATTTTTGTTAACGTTTTTGTTTTTAATGTTAAACAGTCAACATGTTTTTGCTGCTCTAGGAAAGACGTTGGCTTCTTATGAATTGTATTCTGGGCACTGTATTCTTGAATTTTTCAATAAACATGGAGTCGTTGAAGAGCATTGTTCTGGTACGGTTGTTAGCGCTCATCAAATTCTTACGGCGGCTCATTGTATGAAAAGTTATCAGGATGATCATGATTATGTTCGAATATCATGTAATGGGAAGGAGGTTGAACTTATTGAGTCTCCTTTTGTTCATCCTGAATTTAATTTTTCTTTGATTAAAAATGATGATCATCGTTTTTTTGATTTAGCAGTTTTAGAGATTTCTGATACGTTAGATTTTTATTTTCCAAATCGTGTGGTTTCAGAGGATGAGTTTAAACATTTATTAGAAAATACAGATTGGTGTGCTGTGACTGGTTTTGGTGGAATATTTTCTGGTCAAGATGGATATGCTCAACCAAGAGGCGTATTTATTGATCCAAAATCTATTCAATTTTCAGGGCATGAGTTAAGGGTTAATTCTGTTTTTCCTGTTGTGACAGGTTTAGTGGAACCAGGTGATTCTGGTGGAAGTTTATTGTGTGAATTAGATCAAGTTGTTTATCAAGTTGGAGTTGTTTCAGGAAGAAATTATTCTTATGAGTCTATTTTTGCTCCTGTTTATGGTCAGCATTTGAATTTTCATCCTTTAATTTCGAGTGAGCCTCAAATGAGTGCTAGGATTCGTGCTTGGAGAATAAAGCAAGAGAGATTTGCTGATCAAGTTAAGACATGTTTTCAAAAAAATAAAGTGAGGTTTGAAATTAATAATCAAGATAATTTTTTTAATGTTGATTTTGTTTTAAACAAGATTCTCGATGAAAAATTGAGTTCAGAAATTATTTCGTTGAATCTTCAAGTTGATGATCAGCTTAAAGCGTTAGAGCAAGTTTGTTATGATGAAAGAAAAGGACAAATTTTAAAAAACTTAGATAAGCCTTATAAAGTTTTACCTTACACTGAAATAGAGGTAAGTCTTAATTTGACTGATTTTCAAGGGTTGTTTAATAAAAATGAGGTAAATCGTCTTTTAGAGTTAGGCAATCCATTTTCGACTGCTGATCATATTTTTAATCAATTTATAATTTTGAAAATTGAGGGAAATGTTGTTTCTGGAAACTTGAAATTATTCGGGTTTTCTGAAAATTGGGGCTGCGCGGGACGTGTTCTTTGTTCCAATGGCAATTATTATCATGTTCAAGTCCCCATTGATCGATTAACGCGTTAAAAAAGTTTTATTTTTATTGGACAAACTGTTTGTCATCAGTTATTTGGAATTTGGTATTTGGCTGTTTCAGGCCTACCAATATGTAAAAAGGGGGCAACAAATATGATTAGTCTATTTAAAGTTAAAAATTCAAATAAAATTCTTTGTATTTTATGTTTGTTGTTATTATTTTCGTTTTCTAGTTTTTCTAATGAACCTGTTGTTACGGAGTGTTTAGATGAACATATGGAATCAGCAATTGAGCTGAATCTTGAAAGACAAGCAATCTATAGCCGTTTATCAAATGGAATGAGTGATGTTATTTCAGAAAAAATTATTGATTCTGAAGTTAAAGCCCTTCAACTCGCAAAACTGTTAATGAGCTTAACAGTTAGCCATCGATTGCAAGGAATTCCCATTGGTTGTATGGATTTTATAAGCATGGCTAGCACTCCAAAAATGTCTGAACAAATGATCCCTTCAAGTGTTCCTGTAAATGATATTCAATGGTTTAATTTTGAAGAGTATAAACCAAGATGGGAAAAAATGGTTAGAGATCTGGATTGGATTTATGATTCACAAAAATGGTCTCAATTACAAACAGAGCTTAGTGAACAAATTAAACAACTTTCTGAAGTTCCAGAATATCAATGCATGACTCGTCATATGTTACAAGTGACTTTAAGATCTGTTTCACTGGTTCCTTATTACGACGAGCTTCAGCAAGGAAATTTAGCTCTCTATACAATGACTATCCAAAGCATTGTCATTCTATCTCAGATTGAACTTTTACCATTTGCAAATGAGATTGATAGGTTGTCAGCTCCCTTGCAAAAAAAGGGAATACCTATTGTCTGTCAAGACGTTCCTTCTATTCCATCTTTTTCCAAGTCAGAAGTTAATTATAAATAGATGTTTCACTTAATTTTATCTTTTTTTATTCTTTTTTTTTCATTTGTTGCTTTTGGGGATTGGAGAAATTCTGGAGAATGGGGTTATTCTTATTCTTTTTTTTCTCAAACTTCTGATAAAGCAAATCTTTCACGCCCTCATTTGCTTCCACAATTGAATTTTTCTAAAAATAGCGAACATCAGTCAGTTTTTGTGCCTGACACCTTTGAATTTCAAATTCGAGCTTGGCATAACTTCAATTGGGAAAATTCATCAAGTGAAGACGAAAATCAAGTTGACTTAAGAAGATTTACGGCGACTTGGATGTTTGATCAGAGTGAGTTAATTCTTGGGCTTCAAACTTATATCTGGGGTGAAAACATCAATGGATTGGCTTTAGATGTTGTGAATCCTAGAGATTTTTCTGAATATTTATTTGGTGACATTAAATGGGTTAAAATACCTAATTGGATGGTCAAATATCAAGGAAGTTTATTTGATCTGGAATATAAGTTTATATTTGTTCCACTAGCAGCTCGAGAGCGGCTTCCCAAAAATATTAACGACATTGAATTAACACCCTATTCAAATCCAGTGGCCTTTCAAGACATGGAGGGGGGGCTTCGAATTGGTCAACTTACTCCTGGTGGGTGGCAATGGGATTTGTATTATTATCATCATTACAGTAGAATTCCTGTTATTGTACAAAACCCACTGACTTTTCATGTCGATGTCATTGATCCTCAAAAAACCGATACTTTTGGTGCGAGTGCAAACGTTCCTGTTTATGATTGGTTTTTTCGCAGCGACATTGCCGTAAATTATAAAAGTCACATGACCAATCAAAAAGATTTAACCTCTCCCGTCATTGTTAGTCCAGTTAACGCTATTTTGGGAATCGACAAATTAGGCCCTTCTCAGTCTTATGGTCTGCAATATCATGTCAATTCTAATCCCAATGAATCTCCAATTCATTGGTCTGTGTTTTTTTGGAATTGTGACATAATGGCTGAGAAACTTAAAATTGAGTCTTTATACTTTAGGGGCATTAATAATGAAGATGAAAGAATTGATATAAAACTGATTTGGCTTCCTAAACCTAATCTTGAAGCCAGTATACATTCAATCTCACTGACAGGGAGAGAAGACAGCTTTATCGAATTTTGGGCAGATAAAGATTTATTGATGACAAATTTAACATACTTTTTTTAATTAGTTGTTTGTTGAATTTGACTTTTGTTCCTCGTTGACTTTAATGGCCTTTCTAATCAGAGACTTTAAATGTTTGTTGCGATGAGAATCTCCGAGAAGCTCTTTAAGACGCTCGTGAATGATGGGGTCATTAATAAGGAGGCCGAGTGTTCCTTGTCCAGTGTTAATTTTATTTAAAATGCTTGCGAGTTCACGACTGGATAGAGCGAGTTGATCTGCTGTTTTG
>CAYMLA010000290.1:0-3964 GCA_964390785.1 uncultured Bdellovibrionales bacterium
GTGTTATGATGGTTTATCAAGATCAATTATTATCTTGGAATTGTAAAGTTTATGCTGATTCATACGATGTTTATGGTAGCGGTTATATTAATCCCTCTCGATTGATTCAAGATTTATATCTTGAGGCGGATAGTGGTTATGATTGGTTGAATGTTACGATTGACAATGCATTTTTGACTTCAATTGATAATTATAGCATCTATCGAATGGATGGCCCTAATGCTTTATGGATTGGCGCTCCAGATTGTGGGGGATTTATGGCTCCATTTAGTTTTTATTAATTGATTTGTTTAAGGTGTTTGTTTCATAATGTAGGTATGTTGGATTATTGGAATGAGTTTTTTGACGAGTTGCAGAACGTAAGAGGAAGAAGTCTTAATACGATTTCTGCTTATCGAAGAGATTTATATTTATTTGAAGAGTATAAAAGATCCTCTCATTTTTTGCCCGGATTTTATGATTATATGAAAAAAAAAGGGCTTTCTCAACGTTCTCAAGCAAGAGTGGTGAGCAGTTTAAGAACTTATTTTCGTTTTTGTGAAAGACAAGGTCGAAAGAGTCCAGAGCTACGTGAATTAAAATTGCCTCGAGTTGAGAATAAGTTACCTCAAGTTCTATCAAAAGATGAGTTTGAAAAATTAATGACGGCAAGTCAAATTGAGGGAGATTATTTAAGGAGTTATCGCAATCAATTGACTTTGCTTCTTCTTTTTGGTTTGGGCTGTCGAGTGAGCGAATTAACAGGACTTAATTTAACAGACTATCAAAAAACAGATCGATGGCTGAGTGTGACAGGAAAAGCACGAAAACAGCGTATTATTCCATTAACAGAAAAGCTTTGTGAACATTTGAATGTATACATTAAAGATGTTCGTCCTTACCTGTTAAAGAAAAAAAATGAAGTGTCGATTTTAATTAATGAACGAGGAAAAAGGCCAAGCCGAATAGATATTTGGAGATGGCTGTCTCATTGGTCAAAAATGGCCGGTTTTAATCAGACGTTGAGTCCGCACCAATTTCGTCATGGATGTGCAACAGCATTATTGGAATCCGGGGCAGACTTGAAGTCGATTCAAATGCTGTTGGGACACACCAGTATTCAGACAACTCAAATTTATACCAGTGTATCAACCAGTCAAATTGAAAAAGCCATTGATAAAACTCATCCTCTTTCGCGGTGGACTGATTAAAAATTTTCCAAAAAATGAAAGATTAAGTTAAACTTGAGTTTACAAGTTTTACATTTTTATTTACTTTAAATTTTTTTTCAAAAAATTGACTTTTCTTGAGAACATTTTAATGAATTTCTTGGTCTATAAGTTGAGATTGATTATAATTAACTAAGAGGGCTGATAAAGTTCAGCCCACTAACAAGAGGGAAGAATGTTTATCAAGGGGGTCGTATGGGGACAACATTTTATGAATTTAAACCGTATCTGATTATTTTGTTTTCTGGCTTTGGATACACTCAAAATCCAGATTCTCGTGTGATGGTTATGTTTTGTTGCTGTCTCTTGTTTTGTTCATTAATGATTATTTTAATGAGACTCAATTATCGAGCACAGCATTTTTCATAATAGAGATTGTCTTTATCAAAAAACATTATTTGTTATTTTTGAGTAGAAAAACTTAAACGTATCTGCAAAAAACAAAGAATTCACGCTTCAAATTGACTATTTTGCAATAGCCACTAATTATATTCGAATAACGTATTTATTGATTATTTTTAGTCAGTTGGCTTTCTGTTCAGCCAAGATTAATTTTTGCAGTTTGTTTGTGTATGATCTTAAATACATTTGTTAAAAAAGGTTGGAAGCTTCATCCCATAGAAATGGAACTTTGTTTGGTCCCTGGGGTTCCTCAAATTAAAATCATGGGTTTGCCTGATCAAGTGATTAAAGAAAGCACATTGCGTATTCGTTCTGCTTTAAAATCACAAGGATTTCGTTTTCCAAAGGCAAAGCAAATTCTCGTTCACCTTAAACCATCACATTTAAAAAAAACAAGCTTAGGTCTTGATCTTCCTATAATTGCAGCTCTTTTGATTGAAACAGATCAATTAAAATTAAGTTCTCGTGAATTAAATTACTTTTTTTATGGAGAAGTGAGTTTACGTGGACAAGTCATGACTCCTGAAGATTTGTTGGATACGTTTTTTGATTTGGATTTAAATGCCGTCGTTACAGGAGAGATCGACAGAAATGTTGGACTTCAAATTGTTTGTGTGAACAATTTAAAACAATTAATGCAATTGCCCGAGCCAATAAAAAATTCTTTTAAATTTCAATTTGAATCACCAAAAATGTCAAAGGAGCTAAAGTTTACATCCGATCAAGCTCGATTATTGACTGTTATTGCATCAGGGGAGCATCCAACTTTATTTGCAGGATCAGCGGGATCTGGGAAATCAACATTGGCAAAAGCTGTTCATGGATTATTACGAAATCCAACAGAAAAAACATTTTTTGAAAGTCGGATGATTTCTTCATTGTTTGGTCGAAAAATCAATTGGCGTCCCTTTGTTCACCCCCATCATACTTCTTCGCATTTAGCTATGGTTGGAGGAGGGGTGATGGTGCGTCCAGGAGAAATTTCTCGTGCTCATGGAGGAGTTTTGCTTCTTGATGAATTGTTGGAATTTAATGTAAAAGTGCAAGAAGCATTAAGAGAACCTTTTGAGGAAGGAAAGCTGACGCTCGCTAGAAATAGCCATATAGAAGAATATCCAGCAAAAAGTCTTATTTTAGCAACAACCAACTTATGTCCTTGTGGGAAGTGGGAGCCGGGATTGCATATTGATTGTCATCGTGGGATCAGGAAGTGCCGAAGTTATCTTGAACGATTGTCCGGCCCTTTGCTTGATCGTTTTAGTATTTTAACATTTAGCGCGGGATGGACTAATGAACGTTTGTTTGGATTAGATGAGATTGCTTTAGCTGTAGAAAAAACGATTGAATTTGCTTTAAGTTCGAGAGGACAAAAAAAGTTAAATCAGGATCTTTCTGTGGCAGAAATTGAAGACAAGTTAGATCCTTTTTTGTTAAAAGAATTAGTGCCTCCAAGATTATCATCAAACCGACGTTATCGTTCTTTGCTTCAAGTCGCTCGAACCCTGTCTGATTTAGAAGGTGAATCTAAAATTTATCCACGACATATAGAGGAATCAAGTCGTTTGACGATTGAGCCTTTTAGGCAATTAGAAAAAGCAGAAATGTAATATGAATTGAGTGTGTTTTTTTGAAAAAATTTCAATTGAAAAAATTTTGTAGCGTTTTTTTATTTTCCTTGCCAAAGCGGCTTCGCAAAAACTATAACGCCGGAAATGGGTTTTTTTGTGGATCAAGTTAATTGTTTATTCTGAATGATATTAAAAGGAGATTGTTATGTTGAGATTAATATTTTTTGTTTTTGTTCTTTTAAATTCTTTTTCGTATATTCAAGCTTCCGTTGATGAGATGTTACTTAAACAGATGGAACCAGCGGCTTGTGATGAAGTTCTTTACGGACATCTTGATTATGATTCAGATCGAGGTGCTTTTTACTGTGGTGGTATTGAATTGATTGGTTATAATTTAGATGGGGAATTGGTTGTGATTGTTGAAGTTTATGATGAACGCAAATATTGTGAAGTTACAATGAGCTTAAATAAGCAAGCTTTTCCTACAACTTGGAAAGCAAAGTGGGGTTCTGTTCGATGTTTTCCTGTTTTAGATCGTTGATCAATGTAATGCGATGCTTCGTAAAGATTTGAGATTGATTGACTCTATTTAGAGTTAAGGATTATTGTTTTTCCCTTGGGGTGGTATGGCCGAGTGGCTAGGCAGTGGTCTGCAAAACCGCGTACATCGGTTCGAATCCGGTTACCACCTCCATCACTAAAAAGAAAAATCCCAAAAAACCACCTAAACTCCCGAAATCAAACATGAATCATAACAATCACTTGCGGCACCCCAGCATTTAAAAC
>CAYMLA010000291.1:0-3944 GCA_964390785.1 uncultured Bdellovibrionales bacterium
AGATTTTGACACTTTTATAAAGTACTTAAATTCATATAAATAATTTTTTTAACTAAAAAAGTAAGAATAGCCACCCCTATTATAAACAAAAGAACCAATTTAACATGATCAATTTTCTTTAGAATAATTTCACCAAAACAAGAAATCAAAATAATTTGAGTAGGTACACTTAACAAGGCCGCCGTTCCATCAACCAGAACAAACTTCCATGGCTCAAGTCCCAGCATGCCTGTTGCTAAATGACCTGGAAAACGCAATCCTGGAGTGAAGCGAAAAATTCCACAAGCAAAAATTCCATATTTAGTGATCCATCGCTCAACTTTACTTACAAATTCTGGTTTTATTAAACGATTAAAACGACGACTTTGCTTTATTCGTTCTCCTCCCCTTCGTCCCAAATAAAAAATTAACACATCCGACAACAACACGGCAGAAAAAGTAATCAACGAGGCCGTAACCACATTAATCGATCGAGCCCCTTCGTAGGGAGGTGGAAACAATTCGGGATGAGATCCAACGTAAGCAAGAATACCCACACTAATAATAACAACCTCTTCTGGAATTGGAAAACCAAAAGAACTTGCAAGCATAAAACAAACAACAGCCAAATAAATTAAATGAGGTTGATACGCATATTGATTTAAAAATTCAAAAATGACTTCACGAGGAAACAAACTTCAACCCTTTCTATTTGAAGAAAAACAACAGAATCATTTAATAAAAAAATTCTTTCTAAGTCATTCCTTATACAAAAGAAAATAAAAGTAATACATCGCAACATTTTCTAGCCAATTTGTAATCGCTTCTCACTCTTTCTCTTTTATTCTCGTTTTGAGAATATTGACTACTTTATTTACACAGCATCAATCCCTGTTCAATTTTTAAACATCATTTTTTATAAAAGCTACTATTTTCAATGTGTTAAGATAAATCATAATGGCATCTTCTTTGCTAGATTAAACACTAAGTGCTTATTCAATAATTGATTCAAGCAACACAGATACTGACCGTTATCAAAATAATCCACTATGAAATTTAACTGAAGGATTGAAAATGAAAAATAACTTATCCAATACCCTATTTGCTGCTGCTCTCTCTTTTTTTTCCTTGGCTCTTCTTATTGGAGTTTATTCTATAACTTTTGATTTCAATCAAACTGAAACAAGCTTAGAAATGGCCTCAAAAAAATCCTCTTTTGAAGATAGCCAATCTCGTTTAACTATTTTAGGTCAGAAAAAAGATATTAAAACAAAAACAATCGATGAATCCAGTGTAATTATTAATGACCCTGCAATCAAACAAAAATGGGGACTCATTTCTAGTGATGTCAAACGAGCATGGACAATCTCACAAGGAAGTCGTGATGTTATTGTTGCTGTCATTGATACTGGAGTTGACGTTCAACATGAAGACTTAAAAAACAATCTTTGGACGAATCAAGGTGAAACAGGATTAGATATAAACGGACGAGACAAGGCTTCTAACGGAATAGATGATGATAAAAATGGTTTTATTGACGATGTTCATGGATGGAACTTTGTAAATAACAGTAATAACTTAACTGATAATCACGGGCATGGTTCACATATTGCTGGAATTATTGGAGCTGAAGGAGGAAACAATAAAGGCGTCAGTGGAATTGCACCCAAAGTAAGTTTAATGATCCTTAAATATTATGATCCCCAAGTTAAAGGCTCCGACAATCTTAAAAATACAATCCGAGCCATTCGTTATGCAACAAAAATGAATGCACAAATCATCAATTATTCTGGTGGAGGCTTAGAATATAGTCATGAAGAATTTAGAGCAATCAAAGCGGCAGGAGAAAAAAATATTTTATTTGTTGCTGCTGCAGGAAATGAAAAATCAAACTCTGATCAAAAAAAATATTTTCCAGCGAATTACGATTTAAATAATATTATATCAGTTACAGCCATTAACCCTAAAATGCAAGTTTTAGCATCCAGCAATTATGGTGTACAAACCGTAGATATTGCAGCTCCAGGAGAAAATATTTTATCTACATTTCCGGGAAACAACTATGGCTACCTAACAGGAACCTCTCAAGCAACCAGCTTTGTTTCTGGTGCTGCAGCCGTATTTAAAGCAAATAATCCTGAAATCTCAAGTGTTGAAAGCATTAAAAAATTCTTACTTCAAACCGGCGATACTGCCCCTCAATTAATCTCAAAAACAGGAACATCTAAAAGATTAAACCTATTTAAAGCGCTCACCACCTTAGATCAAGGGATTAGTTTAACAGGTGTAATAGCCGAAAATACAGCTAATATGAAAATGACTGACTTTTCTTCAAACCCTCTTGATGCAATCAATTCGATGAGTTCTGAAGCTCAAACAACTGTTTTTGGGAAAACTCTTATAAAAATGCTTAAAACTTCTAATTAAATTCTCATTCCCTGTTTTTTGATTAAAAAAAGTAGCCCAATAAACAACGAAAATAATGCCGCTCCAACTCCCACCAAATTATTCATTTGAGACATTGATAAACCCAAAACAATCAAAAAAATACAAGATACAAAAAATAAAACAGCTAAACCAATCTTAAGATAATAGAAGTTCATCCATTTTATAAAATCAAAATCTATTCTTTGGTCTGGCATTAAATCATTAGACTTTAGTTCAGTTTTTTTAGCGATATTGGTACTATTTTGATTTAAATCTTTAAATTCAATCGAATTATTTCTATTTCGTGCTTGATTATAAAAAACAACTCGAGTTAAAACAGGTTGTGTCGGATCGACTAAATCTAAACGAAACGTAAACCGCACAAAACATTTCTGACACCGAAACACAGGAGACAAAGAAGAAACTTTATCTAAATTAATTTGATAAATTTGAGAACAATTTGGACAAAACACATCTATTTTATTCAAATTTAGCCCCCTTTCGTATATATTAAAAAAACTATGACAAAATTAAAACAATTTTTTTTAGAATACAGACTCCCTTTACTCTCTGGATTTTTTATTGGAGCCAGTTATATTCCTTTTCCTCCTTGGGCTCTTCTTTTTTCTTTAACTCCCCTTTGGCTATTTTGGATAAGACAAAATTCACTTAAAAAAATTTTAATTGGAGGATGGATAACTCAAGCTGTGCTCGCCTTAATTGGCTTTCATTGGATTGCTTATACCGCTCATGAATTTGGACATCTCAATTGGCTCTTGTCTTTTTTAACACTTATTGCTTATCTTTGCTTTGGCAACCTCTTTATCCCTCTTTCTGGGTTATGCTGGTTTTACTTAAAAAAATACACATTCATGCCATTGAATCTCATTCTTCTTCCTCTTCTCTATGGGCTATTTGAGTATTATTGGCCAGGTATTTTCCCTTGGAATCTTGGCTACCCTCTCCTCTATGCTAAACTCCCCGTTTATCAATTTGCTGACATTGTTGGTTTTCATGGCTTAAGCCTTCTTGTTTTGTTTTTTTCCTTGGGATTTCTTATTTTTTGGCAAACGCCCCAAAAAAAGAAAAAAACAATCATTCTATTTGGACTTTCCTTATCTTTTATTGTTTTGAATTTATGGGGTTGGTTTCATAAAAAACCTTGGGATCAATTTAATGCTGAGCTTAAAGTTCTTCAAATTCAAGCCAATATTGGCAATGTTGAAAAACAATATGCTCTCTATCAATCCTCTTTTCGCGAAAAAACTCTTCAACAGTATTTTGATCTAACACTTAAAGCTATTGATGTTTATAGAGATTCTGAACTCATTATTTGGCCAGAAACCGCTTTACCTGTGTACTTAGATCGCTCGCTCGGTCACTACAGAAAAAAAGTCAGTCGATTTACTCAATCCATTAACAAATCTCTTCTTACCGGAGCATATGCTACAAACGAAAAAAATTTAACTCTCAATGCTCTTTATTTGTTTAATCAAAATGGAGAACTCACTCACCCTCCTTATGGCAAATCTATTCTT
>CAYMLA010000292.1:0-3928 GCA_964390785.1 uncultured Bdellovibrionales bacterium
GATAAGTAAAACTAATGGTGCAGATCCGTTGAAGCTATTTCGCAACAGGCACTATGTATAGTTTCATCTTTAGGTTTTAAAAAAACGAGTTTAACAGACAACTCGTCACTAGGAGTCTAGGGTCAATGCTTTTTAAAACAACAAAGAAGTTCAATGTGACTGGTGTGTGGAAACATATCAAATGGAAAAATTTCTGAAAGCTGAAATTTTGAATCAAGGCGTTTGCAATCTCGTTTTAATGTTTGAGGATTACAACTCAAGTAAAAAAAGAATTTTGGATCAAGTTCAATAATTTTTTTTATCGCATATTCGGGCAAACCACTTCTTGGTGGATCAATAAACACAAGGGCGTCTTCTAAAGAGGTTAATTTTTTTAAAAATTTCTCAACAGTATCTGAATAAAAAATTAAATTTTCAAAAGAATTCATTTTTTGAGCTCTTTGAAGAGCAAAGCAATTGGCTTCAACTCCAAAAATTTGACTTTTAGGAAAAATTTTAGAAAAAACAAAGGAAAAATTTCCATCTCCACAATAGAAATCAAAAACTCTTTTTGGAGTCAATCCGTGAAGTTTTGAAACAAGCGTATCTTTGATTTTTTTATCAATAAAATCGTTAACTTGTGTAAAACGAAACTTCTTTTTATCAGTTTCAATAATAATTTCTTTTTGTTTGTCTTCAAGAACTTCAATTTCATTTAAATGAGGTTGATCAATGGAAATTTGCAATAGAGTTTTCCATTTTGAATTGATCTTATCTTTTGCAATTAGACAGCGGTCAATAGGCACAAAATGGTGAGAACCAGAACGGTAATATCCAAGTTGAGAATTTTCACATTTGAGTCGTATGCGGTTCCTATATCCAAAAATTTCTGAACTTTCTTGTATGGGATGAACACATAATTTGAATTCAGGTTTAAAGGTCGTTTCGAGAATTTCTTGCTTTTGTCTCAGTTGTTCAGAATAGGATATATGTTGCCATGGACACCCTCCACAGGAATTAAAATAATCACAACGAGCAATAACACGATGTTTGCTGGGTTTAATGACTTCAAGTATTTTTCCTATAGCATAACTTTTTTTGACTTGCGTGATCTCGATAAGATTCATCTCATCAGGTACACCTGAAAGAACAAAAACAACAATATTTTGATATCGAGCAACTCCCATTCCTTCAAAAGCTAAACGATCAACGGTAACCGAAAGATGCTCACCAAGCACTAGGGGATTTTTCATAAAAAAAACAGATTAAAACATTAGGAATTAATAATTTCATTTTCTTTAAAGAAAATTGAAATTTCTCTTTGTGCACTTTTAGGACTATCACTTCCATGAACAGCATTTTCACCAACATTATCGCCATAAAGCGCTCGAATTGTTCCTTTTGCAGCCTTAGCCGGGTCAGTGGCTCCCATAACTTCACGATTTCGATTGATTGCATTTTCTCCAGAAAGAACCATAAGCAAAACGGGACCAGAAGTCATAAAGGCAACCAGTTCTTCAAAGAATGGTTTTCCAACGTGTTCAGCATAAAATTCATGACATTGATCTTTGGTCAGAAAAGTCATGCGTGCGGCAGCAATTTTAAGCTCCGCTTTTTCAAACTGATCAATAATACGTCCAATTGCATTTTTTTTAATTGCATTTGGTTTAATAATGCTAAACGTTTTTTCTTGTGTCATTTTTAGTTCTCCATTTTTTAAAGATGATCAACCATTGTTTGTCCTATTAATGCCGGACTATGAGCAATAAAGCAACCAGCACCTTTTAGTGCTTCAATTTTATCTTCAGCCGTTCCCTTTCCACCGCTAATGATTGCTCCAGCATGTCCCATGCGTTTTCCTGAAGGAGCTGTTATTCCAGCGATAAATGCAGTAACAGGTTTTTTAAATTCATGTTTTATAAAATCTGCAGCTTCTTCTTCTGCGCTTCCTCCAATTTCACCAATTAAAACGACTCCCCTCGTTTCTTCATCTCTATTAAATTGTGCTAACGCATCAATAAAGTTTGTGCCAACAATAGGGTCTCCCCCAAGGCCGATGCATGTGCTTTGCCCGCATCCCAGTGTAGTTAGTTGGTGAACCGCTTCATATGTGAGCGTTCCAGATCGAGAAAGAACCCCAACAGAACCCTTTTTATGAATATATCCCGGCATAATTCCAATTTTACATTCTTCAGGCGTAATTAATCCCGGACAGTTTGGACCAATCAAAGTAGACTTTGAATTTTTAAGATAATTTTTAATTTTTAACATCTCGTTTGCTGGGATGCCTTCAGTAATACAAACAATCATTTCGATTTCAGCATCTATGGATTCTAAGATTGAATCAGATGCAAAAGCGGGAGGGACAAAAACAATACTCGCATTTGCATTTGTTTTTTCTTTGGCCTCAAAAACAGAGTTGAAAACGGGAAGTCCAAGATGAGTTTGCCCCCCCTTACCAGGAGTGACTCCACCAACCAATTGAGTTTTATAATCTAACATTTGCTGTGAATGAAAAGTTCCTTGTGAACCAGTAAAACCTTGGCAAATCACCTTTGTATTTTTATTGATATAAATAGACATGGTTAGAGTCCTTTCTGAGCAAGATCAACAGCTTTTTGTGCGGCGCAAGTTAAATCTTCTGCTGTTGATATGTTTAATCCACTTTGTGATAGTATCTTTTTTCCTTGATCAACATTAGTGCCTGCCAAACGAACAACAAGAGGCACTTTTAATTTTAATTCACTACAAGCTGAGACAACGCCATTGGCAATCACATCACAGCGCACAATTCCCCCAAAGATGTTGATAAGAATAGACTTTACTTGTGGATCTTGGAGAATGATTTTAAAGGCTTCGGTGACTTTTTCTGTGCTCACTCCTCCTCCAACATCTAGAAAGTTAGCCGGTTCACTCCCGTGGAGCTTAATAATATCCATCGTTGCCATGGCCAAACCCGCGCCATTGACCATACAGCCAATTGAACCATTAAGCTTGATAAAATTGAGGCCAAATTGACTGGCTTTTAATTCTGCAGGATCTTCCTCACTGGTGTCTCGAAGAGAGAGCAAATCAGGGTGCTTGTAAAGACCATTTGAATCAAAATTAATTTTTGCATCAAGTGCCCAAAGTTCATTTGCTTTACTTAAAACGAGAGGATTAATTTCAATCAAAGAGGCATTTTTTTCCATAAAAAGCTGATAAACGCCTTGAGCCAAAAGGGACATGTTTTTAAATGCAGCTCCAGTTAAGCCAAGGGAAAAAGCAATTTGACGTCCGTGATAAGGATAAAAACCTAAATTGGGGTCAATATAAATTTTTTTAATAGATTGAGGGTTATTTTGGGCGACCTCTTCAATTTCTACTCCTCCTTGGAGGCTTGTAATAAAACAAACTTTTTCTTTGGAGCGATCAATTAAACAAGCAAAATAAAATTCATTTTGGATATCACAAGTTTCTTCAATATAAAGTTTTTGTACTGTTTTTCCCTCGGGACCGGTTTGTGGAGTGATTAAATTCATTCCTAACATATTCTCACAATGCCTTTGGGCGTCTTCTTTAGATTGAGCCAACTGAATCCCGCCTCCTTTTCCTCGACCGCCAGCATGAATTTGAGATTTAATAATCCAAGAATGATCAGAAACCTTATCTAGAGCTTGTTTGATTTGATCCTTAGATTCAATCAATGCGCCTTTTAAAACAGGAATTCCATAATTTTTAAGAAGATTTTTGGCTTGGTATTCATGAATTTTCATTAGAAATAATCCTTTTTTAAGGGGTTTCAAACACTGATAACTGATAATTAAGATAGGTTCAAGTTGAAAATGTATTTTGAAATATCATCATCTTCTGTGTCGCTTCAAGAATCTTCAAATCTAAAAGAAATGAGTGACTGCTGCAAAACAGCCACTAAATAGTGGCTGTTGCGAAATAAGAACAGTTGTTACTA
>CAYMLA010000293.1:0-3917 GCA_964390785.1 uncultured Bdellovibrionales bacterium
TGAAAAAAAATTGTTTTGTGGTAATCTATTGGATTTATTAGTGGATGAGTTTTTGTGTAGCACAGGCTGTTGCAAAACAATTTTAATGAAAATATTGAATTAAAAATGGTGACCCCTAGAGAACTCGAATCTCTGACCTCTTGCACGTCAAGCAAGCGCTCTACCAACTGAGCTAAGGAGTCATTTTTGAAGTTTTAACGATCATTTTGTTATATGAATTCTATCTTCATCCGTCAAGCCATTTCTATTTAGCTTGCTATCATGCTACGACCTAGTGGCTGTTTTGCTACGGCCTAGTGGCTGTTGCAAAATAGTCAAATTTGAGGCGCGCGAGCTCAAATCGAACGAGGCGTACATTAAGTACGTCGCAGTGAGATTTGAGCGAAGCCAACGAAGAAGTTGACTGTTTTGCAACAGCCACTATTTGAACACGGAAGCAAATCGTTGCCCCCACTGATTAAACAACGATTCTAAAGAATCAACCTTAATGTAATGACTTAACTGATCAAAATGCTCTTGATCAATTCCACATGAACGAATCCAAGAAAAACAACTCAAATCATTACTCACATTAATAGCAATCCCATGTCGACTCACCCCTCGATCAATTCGCAGTCCCAAAAAAGCAATTTTACCTTGACGAGTGTATATTCCTGGTTCTTGTTTTCCTCTAAAACACTCTACGCCATAATCAGAAAAAAAATCAATCAACACCTGCTCAATCCCATCAACAAAGGAACGAACACTGAGTTGTTGAAATCGCAAATCCACTATGGGATAAATCACCAATTGCCCAGGAGTGTGAAGCGTTGCCTGTCCTCCACGATCTGCCATTACAAGCTCAACTTGATGAATCTGACGTTGTTCAGTGCTTAAAAAAACATCCTGCTCCATTTCACCTCTCTTACCTAAGGTGATCACATTGGAGTGCTCTAAACCCAAAAGGACAGGAAATTTCTTTTGCTTTACCGATTCCCAAGCTCTTTGTTGAAAATCCAAACCAGATTGATAAGAAACCAATCCCAACCACTTTTTCTCGATCTGCATTTTTAAATGAGGATTGAAAGAAGAATTCTGTAACATAGAAGAACAAAACTAATTCTTCTTTACATAAAATTCAAGAATTTAATACATCTCAACTTGATCATTTTCTCTAAAACCAGAGCCTGAATGAACAACGGCAATGGCTCCGTCTTTTCCAAAATAACTAATAACCTCAATGGTGCCCTTCATCCGTCCAGGACTTTTCCCAATCAACAACCCTGTTTCTGGATCAAAGACCTCTTTCCCCTCTTCTGTAATCTTTAAAACATCTCCAATTTGAATTCCAGAAAGCCGACCTGCATTAATAAAAACACGGTCTCCTGAAACCATCGCCACACGCCCCTGCCAATCAAGCTTGCTTAAATCACTAACGAGCTTTCCTATCACCCCATAAAAAGCCTTAACAACAACCTGACGAACCAATTCAGGGTGAGTTTCGAGCTGTTTAGGATCATACACATTATCTGCAAAACGAGTTAACGATGACTCAATTTCTGCTGTTCGGATTTCGTTGATGATCTCTTTCCCATTTTGAGTCGCAATAGCCCTAACATTGACAGAGGCATTCACACGAACTTGAACTTGCTTAAAAATCCCAACTTCATCACCAATTTTTTGCACACGAATTTCGAGAATCTTTCCTTCAATAACAGAATCAAGTCCCATTCCCGTAGCAATTTTACCAATGGCTTGAAGATTATAAGACCCCGCACTTAAAAAACCATTAATGTCTTGAGGAAAATCACTATTGCTCACTACGATAAATGATTTACTCAAAAGAAGACTTCTTACAATAGCATTTCTTGTTACGACATTTAGTTCTTCTGATTTATGAACCGTCGCATTTATAATTGGAAGGACAATCACTCTTTTTTTTATCGACTGATCATAGGTTTCACGCGCCTCAAAGGGAACATCCAATTCTGTTACTGAGTTTGCTGTGGGGGAGCTGGGCTGAGTCAAACTCCCACATCCCAATTGGACTGCAATAAAAAAACTTAAAATCACATATTTTGTAAAAATTGAAATCTTCATAATTCAAGATTAACTTAAATTCTTAAAAAGAGAAAGAAGCTGTTTTGCAGCAGCCACTACTTAAGTACAGTAATTAAACGATTACTCTCGTCCCCGCCTGCTTTTTTAATCTTAAGTGACTTTGAACCGATTTTAATTTTTTTAATTGATTCAAGGAGCGACTTTTGATCACCTGAAACATCCAACTCAAAATCAATCTGATTGGATGTTAAAAATCGTTCTCGAACTCCCTTAATGACATTTCCATCAGCCAATAAAGCTTCTTTTAGTTGAGTTTGAGCACTAAAATTTAACTCTGAGCCTTGAACTTCTAAAATAACAAGAGACGATCCAAAAACTCCTGTTTCCCAAATTTTAGTTATCTGCGATAACAAATCTTCTGATAAACCTTGAACAACACTCGTCCATTTACTTACTAATACTGTTTCGTAAACCCCACCATCAGTTTCAAAAGTGCGTCTTAAATCAGCAATGATTCGACCATTTTTACTTTGAGCGACCTGAAGATGAATGGAAAGAATAAAAAAATCCAAATTGACTTCTTTACGTTCAATTTGCACCTTTCCAAACAACAAGAGATGAGTTGAAAATGGTTCAGCAATGCGACGTAAATCACCTAAGGGCAAATCAGATCGACGATTCTCTTTAACAATCAAGTGACTCAATCGACTCTTTTCAGGTTCACTAACAAAAAATCCTTTTTTCCCGAAGACCTCTTTTAGGTTTTGAGAAAAAATCTCAGACAAACGCTTTAAAACAAGATCTCCTGTCTCTTCTGCTTGCCACCAATAATAACTCTGAAAACGCACACGATCATCAAACTCCACAAAAGGCATCACCTTAGGAGCACCATCGATATCATACATAAGATTATTTTCAAGCAACAAAGACTTTAAGTTACTTAATGAGACTCTTAACTGAACATCTATTTGTGTTTGACCACCTTCATAGATGGGCTGTTCTGATTTAACAAAAGGAACATATTTACTCGAATTTTTAATAATTTTTTTTTCAATAAGAGCTTTTTCTTTAAGAAACTTTTCAGATCCAATAATTTGAACAATATACTTTTGAGTTGCTTCTTGAATCGCTTGTTCAATAATTTCATTTTTTGCTTGCTGCAAACTCTTCGTGTTCGAACTTCCCGTGTAAGAAAAAAAAACCAAATCAATCGATTGAGCCAAACCTAAAGAATGGATTAAAAAAATTCCTAAAAAATAGAGAAATAAATTCTTCATCTTTCTAAGTTCTAGCAGTCTTGAGATCAAGGCAAGTAAAAGACAACTTTGGAGTGCCGTGTTATGCCATGAACTCAACAAAATCCGTTCGTCCAAACTCAGATCGCAAGGCATCCAAAAGCTGATTATTCACTCCAATGCCACTCGGGTCGGTAGATTCAAGATAAGCCACACGATTTTGTTCACTTAAACGCAAAGCAAAAGTCAACTTTGTTCGGCCTGGATAATCCAAAAAAATTGCCTTCAATTTTTCAAGAGATTCTGCCTTCTCTTCGTCGAGATGCACACAGATTTGTCGTGCTTGAACAATAATTTCATCAACATCTTGAAATTTTTCTGCCACAAAACGAGGCACGTCTTCTTTAAACTCAATTCCGCCCTCAATCAATACCGGTCTTTCATGTTTAATTAAAACCTCATACTGATGATAACAATCGGGTGGAATAATAAGCTCAATTTGACCACTTAAATCTTCAAACTGAGCAAATGCCATTCGTGTCCCTTTTTTAGTAATATATTCTCTCATCTCAACAACAAGACCGGCTAAAAACACTTTATTTTTTAAGATTGATTTCCAAGTCCCACCAATTTTTCTTCCTT
>CAYMLA010000294.1:0-3916 GCA_964390785.1 uncultured Bdellovibrionales bacterium
TTATCAAAAGTCTACAAAATTTGTATTTAGCACAAAATTGAAGGGTTTTTACCCACTAATTTTGCTGAAGAGCCATTTTTATAAAGCCACTGTAGCTGATCTAATGTTCGGTCAAAACTTTCAACACCACGCTCGTTATCATGAAGCTCAGACGTGAAGTGATCTAATGAGACTCTAATATGTAATTTTTCATCATAATTTTCTCTTATATTTAAAAGTGCTTGTTGATGTTTTTTAAAAACACGATTGGCATTTGTGAGAATAAGGAGTTCAAAATCGAAGGATAAAATGGTTTTTATTATTGAGATGATGGATGGATTTAAAAAGGGTTCTCCACCTGTAAGACCAATAAGTTTTGTTCCTAATTTATTATTTTTTATTTCTTCCAAATAGGGAATAACGTCATCAACACTTAAATAACTAAGTCGATCATTTTTAGGTGAAGATTCAATATAGCAGTTTTTACACTGTAGGTTACAAAGAGTTCCTGTGTTGAACCAGAGTGTCTCAAGAGTTTTCAATGTGACACTGGCTCTTTTTTTTCCTTTTGAAGTTATGAACATATCTTGAAATTTAGATGTTTCCATTAGTAACAGCTCCCTTTTTGATTTTCGTTTTGAAGATGAAGTTTTTCAAATGGGTTTAAAGTCTCATTGCAAAGAAAAATGCTCAAAAATGTTTTTTAAAATTCCCAATAAAATCAATGTTATCTTTAAGTATAGTTTGACTGAGCATGAGGAAGGTTTCGCTTTCGAGCTTACTTTTCCATAGTGTACATCTCCTTGTAATTAATTAGTGGCTGTTTTGTAACAGCCACTAATTAGTGGCCTACGAGGTTAATTTCTTACATATTTTCAAAAATTTTGTAAGAAATTGAAAGATTCTAGCACCAAAAGGGGAATCTCAATTTTTGGAGTTAAGAAATGAAATTTATATTTTTTAGTCTTTTGATGTCTTTGAACTTTTTTGCTGAGAGTTCTTTTTCTGACTTTGATCATTCTCATAAAAAATGGGATCAGGTTCTCAAGCAGTATGCGATTAAAAAGGGAAATCAGGTTTATTTTAAATATAACGACCTTAAGAAGAATGAAGGTTTATTAAGCTCTTATCTGAGTCAACTTGAGTCAGTTTCAAAAGAAAAATTTAGCACCTTTAATCGAGATGAAAAACTCGCCTTTTGGATTAATGCTTATAATGCCTATACGATTCAAATTATTCTTAAGCACTATCCCGTTAAATCCATTAAAAATATTAGTAGTGGAAAAAATATTATTAGTGGATGGTTTTCTTCAGGCCCATGGAAAAAAGATTTTATTAATCTGTTTGGTAAAAAAATAAACTTAAATAACATTGAGCATGACATAATTAGAAAGGAATTTGACGAGCCCAGAATACACTTCGCAGTCAATTGCGCGTCAATGGGATGCCCCTCTTTACTGCTAGAAGCCTTCACTGGATCTAAGCTAAATATTCAACTCGATAGAGCCGCTCAAAATTTTCTTCAAAATAAGTCTAAAAATTACGTTCAGGGAAATACCTTGTATCTATCTAAGATTTTTAAGTGGTACGGTAGTGATTTTGATCAAAAATATGGTGGTTTTGAAAATTATGTCGTTAAGGCACTGGGGCTTCCCCAAAAAAAATATGACGTGAAATTCAACGACTATGACTGGAATTTAAACAAATTGAAGCAAAAGGAAGATTAACATGAAAAAATTAGCTCCTAAACTATTACTTGTTTTAGTTATATTATTGTTGTTGTTTTTATTTCAATATTTTGGATTATCTGAATATTTAAATCTCGATTACATAAAACAAAATCAAGCCAGATTTCAGGAATATTATGCCCAAAACACTACATTAACACTGTCTATTTTCTTTCTTATTTATGTTATTTCTACAGCGCTTTCTTTGCCTGGAGCGACAGTTCTTACTTTAGCAGCAGGTGCCCTCTTTGGGCTTGTCACTGGTACACTTATCGTTAGTTTTGCGAGCACAATCGGAGCAACTCTAGCATTTCTAAGTAGCCGTTTTTTACTTCGTAGTTATGTTGAAAAAAAGTTTAAAAAATACATTGATCCAATAAATCAAGGAATTAAAAAAGATGGGGGATTTTATCTTTTTACCTTGCGTTTAATTCCTGTTTTTCCATTTTTTGTTATTAACCTTGTGATGGGGATAACCAAAATAAATACATTTAAATATTTTATTGTCAGCCAAATTGGAATGTTGGCTGGAACCGTAGTCTATGTAAACGCAGGATTGCAATTAGGAAATATCAATTCATTAAGTGGGATTTTATCATTTAAACTCATGGCGTCTTTTGTCCTTTTAGGAATATTTCCATTTATTGCAAAAAAAATAGTAAATCTTATCAAACAAAACAAAGTCTATGCAGGTTATAAAAAGCCTAAAAATATTGAATACAATATGGTTGTGATAGGTGCCGGCTCGGCCGGTCTCGTAACTGCTTACATTAGCGCAGCCGTTAAGGCTAAAGTTGCTCTCATTGAAAAGCATAAAATGGGTGGTGATTGTTTAAATACGGGTTGTGTTCCTTCAAAAGCAATTATCAAATCTGCAAAACTCGCTCATCAAATGAAAAATGCCTCTAAATATGGTCTTAAGGTTGTGACTCCTAAATTTGATTTTAAGGATGTCATGGCGCGAGTCCATAATGTGATTTCGAAGATAGAACCTCATGATTCCGTAGAGAGATATACAAAACTTGGAGTTGAATGCATACAAGGAGAAGCTAAAATCATTAGCCCGTGGGAAGTAGCAGTAGAGGGTAGAATTTTAACGACTCAAAATATTACTATTGCAACTGGAGCAAGTCCTTTTGTGCCTTCTATTCCTGGGCTGGACAAAATAAATCCTCTTACATCAGAGAACCTCTGGCAAATTGAAGAACTCCCTTCTCAGATGATCGTATTAGGTGGTGGCCCTATAGGATGCGAGATGGCACAGAGCTTTAACAGGCTTGGAAGTCGTGTAACCCAAATTGAGATGAGGGATCGAATTATGGGGATTGAAGATCCTGAGGTGAGTGCAATTATCGAAGAAAAATTTAAAAGTGAAGGTGTCAACGTGCTTACTAAACATAAAACGAAAGAAATAAAAGTTGAGGGTGACAAAAAGTATCTTATTGCTGAATTTGAGGGACAAGATGTTGAGATTGAATTTGACGAAATTCTTGTTGCTGTAGGAAGAAGAGCAAATATCAAAGGATTTGGCGCAGAAGAGATGGGTATCACATTGAGACAGAATCAAACGATTGATGCTAATGAATATTTACAAACTAATTTTCCAAATATTTATGTTTGTGGTGATGTCACAGGCCCTTTTCAACTCACTCATACGGCCTCCCATCAAGCATGGTTTTGTGCGGTGAACGCTCTCTTTGGAAAATTTAAAAAATTTAAAGTTGATTATTCCGTGATTCCTTGGGCGATATATTCTGACCCTGAAGTTGCTAGCGTTGGATTCAATGAGCAGAGGGCCAATAGAGAAGGAATCCCTTACGAGTTAACCACTTATGGAATTGATGATTTAGATAGAGCTATCGCTGATAGTGAAGATCACGGTATTGTTAGAGTTCTGACTGAGCCAGGAACGGATAAAATTATTGGGGCTACTATTGTCGGAAATCATGCCTCCGACCTCCTTTTAGAATTTATAGCCGCCATGAAGCATGGTTTTGGATTAAATAAGATTCTCGGAACAATACATATTTACCCAACTATGGGTGAGACAAATAAATATTTGGCAGGAAATTGGAAGAAAAAGCAAACTTCAGAAACAGTTTTTAAGTGGCTTGAGGGGTTTCATAACTGGAATAGGTAATTAGTGGCTGTTAAACGCATTGTGTGGAGTCGTGATAAGGGGTGTTGTACACAATGTGGCTCTCGTTTTG
>CAYMLA010000295.1:0-3912 GCA_964390785.1 uncultured Bdellovibrionales bacterium
GCTGAGAACTGAAGACTGAAATCTGTAGGCTGCGGACGAAGTCCACTCTATGATAAATGATCATTCTTGCATGAGCTAATATAAAATTCGATTGCATATATGTCCGAGACTGTGTTATTGTATTTGTTATGTATATTGAAAGAGCATTAACCAAAGAACTTCTTTTGTCTGCAAAGGAATATCCAATCGTTGCAGTACTTGGCCCTAGACAATCGGGTAAAACAACTATTGCACAGAAGGCATTTCCTGAAAAAAAATATATCACTTTGGAAAATTTGGATACAAGAAGTTTTGCTGAAAGAGATCCGAATAATTTTATTAAAACTAATTCTGATGGTGCGATTATCGATGAGGTGCAAAGAGTTCCTTCACTATTATCATATTTACAAACAGAAGTGGATAAACAAAATACTCCTGGAAGATTTATTCTTACAGGATCAAATCAATATATGCTTCAAGAAAAGATTACACAGTCTCTTGCGGGAAGAGTTTCAATTCTTAGATTACTTCCTTTATCCATTGGCGAATTACACCAAGTAGATAAAAAGCTTTCATTAAATGAAGTAATGTTAAAAGGTTTATATCCGAAACTTTATTCTGAAAACATTAGAATAAAAAATTGGTATGATAATTATATTGAAACTTACGTTGATAAAGATGTCAGACTGATAAAAAACATAGAGAATCTATCTCAATTTAACTTTTTTTTAAAGATGTTGGCAGCAAGAGTTGGTCAGCTAGTAAACCTTGCATCTATCGGAAATGACTGTGGTCTTGCGCAAAATACAATTAAGTCATGGCTTTCAATTCTTGAAAGCAGTTTTATAATAAAATTATTATATCCTCATTTCAAAAACTTTAATAAGAGATTGGTAAAAACCCCTAAGATTTATTTTTTAGATACTGGGTTGCTATGTCGTCTGCTTGGAGTAACTAATCACGAAGAAATTGCTACGCATACTTTACGAGGTGGAATTTTCGAGAGTCTTATTTTTAGTGAGATGGAAAAGAATTACTCTAATAAAGGAGAAAAAAGTCAGTTGTTTTTCTGGCGAGATAAAAATGGGCATGAAATTGATTTTTTAATCGACAATGGGCAAACAAAGTTAATTGAGGTAAAATCTTCAGCAACTATAAATAGTGATTACTTTAAAGGTATTAATTATTATCACAAAATTGGAGGAGATTTTAGTAAGTCTTTTCTGATTTATTCAGGGGAAGAAAAACAGTATCGAGAAAAGGCTACAATTCTGCCTTGGAATTTGGTAAACGAAATTTTTGGATGAAATGTAAACTGGGCTTTCACTATTTATTCTGTGTAGTCTTTTATAAAATAAACTTCAACATTATCAAGTAAAATGCCATCACGTATTTTTACAGTTTGATCGAATTTTTGAGTTTTTGAATTAAATGGAAAACCTTCATCCATGGCGGCAGTGAAGCGAAAAACAAAATCTTGTTTTGAACGATTGAAGTTGTTTTTAAATGTGTTTAAGTCAATGTCAACTTTTCTTTTTACCCAATCTGAGGCTTGATAGTTATCGATAACTCCATTGCGTTTTATGTCTCTATCCCATCCATGTTTAACGGATTCATCGCTTTCATCGGCTGTTGAGTAAACTTTTTCCCAATTTTGCCAATATCGTAATTGATCCATATTTCCACTCAGTCCACAATCGGAATCGCTCTGTTTACAAACATCAACCCTTAATGATTCCATAACAGATCGAGAAGGTTCTGCTTTATTAAGAAAAATGGTTTGATATTTTTTTTCTACAGCATCTCCAATGCTGATGTTAAGGACGTTGAAGTAAATGACAACACGATCAAATTGTTCAAGGTTAATTGTAGAAACATCAAACTTTCTAGAAATTAAATAGGTTTCATGAGTAGAGCCTCCATTTCGTCCTGTAAAAAGAACGGCTCGTGACCCGTTTTCACCGAGTTTGTTAAACATAGGCCCAAGAAAGTTTCTGTCTTTAATTTCAGCAAACCCACTTTTTGAATCGACTCCATCATCAAGAATGAGTTTTTGCCAGTGGAAGTCTTCACTTAGAACTAATTCTGATCGTTCAAAATCGTCACTGAATGCCGTACAAGAACCAATAATATCTAATTCATTGCACTTTGGACAACCAGAAATAATTCCTTTGTCAGGGGCACATTTAATTGTTTCATTTTGAAAAGTTAAAGTTTTAGTTGTTGGTGGATTGCCACTTTTATCTTCCGCAATAACCTTTATCGAATAAGAGCCATCAATTAATCCGTTAATAGAAAGTTCATTATTTGAACAAGACAGAGGTTTAAAGGTGTCATCTGAAGGAGTTTTAATTTGGCAATATGAATTTTTAAGATGATCATCAAAAACAGAATAATTTATTGTTGCGGCCGTATGGTCAAAGTTAAATTTTGGGTCTTCAATTTCAACAATAGGAGATCTTAAGTCAGCAAAAAAAACAGCTGATTCATTGGGGGTTGGATTATTGAAATGATCAAACCCCTGAACTTCTGCTGTGTAACGGGTTCCATGATTTAATTGACAAGTGAATTGATGATTTAAATTGGAAGTGGTTGCTGTTTGACAAACAGTGGATGTTTTATTTTCATTTAAAATGGAGACTTTATATGTTTTTTCCTCACTAGAGGCTGTCCAAAATACTTTTGGCTTCCCTTCTCCAGCTAAGTAGAGATCTGTTTCAATTGAATCACCTGGGCCACCGATTCCAGTAATTGTTGGTTTGTTTCCGCCAATAGTGTCAACAATCCATTGAGCTTCGTAATGGTCAGTGAGTCCGACTTTGTCTTTGGCATGAATACTAAACAGTATTTCTCCTTGTGGAAGGTCGCTACGAAATGCAATTCTTGAAGAACAATCAAAATCAGAAGCTTGATCAGACCATCGACAAAAAACCGATTCAAGATTGTCCTCTTCTACATCAAATTCAAAGCGAGCTAAGGTTTTATTGTCATAGCGTTCTGTTGTTAAAATAATTTTAGGTGCTGTTGTGTCTACAATCCAATTTGCAACAAGTATAACTTCAGTTTGATTTCCGACACGATCAGTTGCTCTGTATTGAACACTGTGATTTCCATCAGCAAGTTGATTAAAAGTTATTGTATCATCACAGGGTTCAAAGTCGAACGAATCCAATCGACATTCAATTAGATCAACTCCACTTGCGACATTTAATCCTTCGTCTGGATCTGTTATTTCAACAGTAATGGTTGCGGTTGTTTCTTGTGTGTATCCACTGGGAACATGAATTGGAGAAATGATTGGGCTTGTAGCATCGACAAAAGCGTGATCAGAAAGGCATTCGGATTCAAGGCCATCTTCAGATCTAAATTTAACAAAAACCTCAACTTTTGATTCTTTAACGTCAAGATCTCTATTAACAACAGTGTTGTATTCAATCCATTCCCCATTTTCATCAATACAACCTTCTTTGGATGTGATAAGCATCTCTTTAGCGTTTTCACTTGATAGAGTGATGGTGGCATTTGAGTTTGATTGAATGATTTTGTTTTCTTCATTGAGAATGGATGAGTTGATTTTTATGCTTGAATTTGTTGGAGCAATTAATGTTTGTTCTTCTTGATGAGATTCAGTTTCGTCGACTTCTGACGTAAGTGGGGTAACGCTGCTGTTTTCAGACGAGGAGATTTCTGGTAATTTTGTTCCAAAGGAAATCGGGTTTCCACAATTTTGAAACAAGATTAAGCCAATAAAGGAAAAAAATAGAGGAATAAACAAAAACGTTATTTTAGATTTAATTTTATAATTTTTCATTGCATCCCCCAAGATTTTTTTTGCTTTAGCAAAAAAACAAATTTACTAACTAGTGGCAGTTTTGCAACAGCCACTAGTTAATAGATATTTTAACATATTTTTTTATTGATTTATTAAAAAAA